>JAYRRV010000030.1:0-8904 GCA_041909955.1 Candidatus Altimarinota bacterium | reverse complement strand
GCCACCATCATCACCGCAGAAACCGGCGCTGGAAAATCCACGCAGGTTCCGCAGTTTTTGGCTGAAGCCGGATACAAAGTCATCGTCACTCAGCCGCGCCGTCTGGCCGCGCGCACCGTATCCGCCCGCGTAGCGCAGGAAATGGGCACCAAACTTGGCTCAAAAGTGGGGTTCCGCACCGCTGAAGAAAAATGCGATTCCACCCAAACGGAAATTTTATTCTGCACCGACGGGCTTCAGATGGTTCGTGAATTGACCGGCCAAAAAGCTTCCGGCGGAAAAACCGTACTGGTCCTTGATGAAGTCCACGAATGGAACACCAACATGGAAGTGCTCATCGCATGGGCGCGCAAAAGAATCGCGGCCGGTGAAGATTTAAAAGTGGTCATAATGTCCGCAACGCTTGACGCTGAACGGCTTTCGAAATTTTTTGGCGAAAGCGCTCCCGCCATTGACGTTCCCGGAAGACTGTATCCAGTGGAAAAGCGCAGCGCTCCCTCACAAAAACTTGTTGCCGAAGCCGCCGAACTGGCAAAAAAAGGCCGCAACGTCCTGGTTTTCCAGCCCGGCAAAAAAGAGATCGAAGAAACGGTCGAGCGATTAGAAAAAGAACTTGGCGGAACCGCCATAGTGCTGCCGCTCCACGGCCAGTTGACCCCGGAAGAGCAGCAAAAATGTTTTCAATCACCACCCAAAGGAAAAACCAAAGTGGTCGTTTCAACCAACGTCGCGCAGACCTCCATCACCATTCCGGACATTGATGCGGTTGTGGATTCCGGCCTTGAACGCCGCGTTGAGCTCGCCGACGGAATTGAAGGATTGTACCTCAAACCAATCAGCCACGCAGACTGCCAGCAGCGCGCGGGCCGTGCGGGCCGCTGCAAACCCGGCGTGTACGTTCTGTGTTCAGACATTGACAGTTCCCAGCGCCAGGACTTTCCAAAAGCCGAAATATTGCGCTCCCGCCTGGACCAGACCGTTCTGCGTCTGGCAAGTCAGGGTTTTGACATGGATGCCCTGGAATTTTTTCACCAGCCGGACAAAACTGTTATTCATGAAGCAAAACGCGCACTCATCGCCCTGGGCGCCATGACCGAACAGGGGGAGGTAACCAAAATCGGTCGTCGTATTTCCAAAATGCCGGTGGCCGTCCAATATGGAAGAATGCTCCTGGAAGCGGAAAAACACGGAGTGGTTGATCAGATCGCCACCATCGCCGCCTGTCTGGAAGCGGGAGACATCCGCGCAAAAAGCGGAGAATGGAGAAAATTTACAAAAGAAACAAAATCCGATCTGCTGGCACTGCTTGACGTCTACGAAGCCGGAAAAAACATCAAAGGTGGCCAGGGAAAGTCAAAAGGAGATGCGCTCCGCGAGGCCGGAATATTTGCAAAAGATTACTTCCGGGCAACGGAAATCCGCGGAAAGCTGGTGGACGCCGTCCGCGCAGAAGTCCGCGCGCAACCCAAAAAGTTCGCTTCAAGAGAGGAAGAACGCCAAGCAATCCTGCGTTCAACCGTGGCCGGAATGGTTGACCACCTTTACCAAAATCAATACGGAAGATACCGGAACGGAGGAAGCGAGGACCGGGAATTGGCAAGAGAAAGCGTTTGCTTTGGCCAATCACCCGAGTGGATGACAGGGCTTCCGATGGATTTGCAAATCAAGGACCGTCGTGGACGTCTGGTGACGCTTCGCCTGGTCACCATGGCCAGCGCCGTGGATCCAAAACTATTGGAGGAAGCCGCGCCACAACTGGTGAAGCAGAATACAGGTTTAAGCCCGGTGTATTCTGCGGAAAAAGACAGTGTCATGTCCACCACCGAAGTTCTCTTCAACGGCAGAAAAGTCCGTGAGGAAAAAGTTGCCGATCCTGAACATCCGGCGGCGGCAGAGGTTTTTGCGCGGTGTATAGCGGAAAGCCGATCCTGTACCGCAACTCCACTTGCCAAAATAATCGAAACAAATCTTCAAACCTGGAACCTTGCCCGTGAACTCAACGCAAGAAACGGAGCCGCCATTTTTGAGGAATTTTCGGGTCAGAAAATCCTGGATTTTTACACACGGGAGCTGAACGGCGCACGAAACATGGCGGAAATTTCGGATCCGCAGCGGCTTATATTCCCTCCACTTGATCAGGAACTTGTTGATCTTGTACGATCAGAAAATCCAGATGAAATTGAACTCTACGGAGAAAAGTTCAAAGTGGAATATAGCGCAGATTGCGAGCCAACGATTTCCCTTGGCCACGAATGGATGGAACAGAACCGTTGGCGCGAACTTCCGGACAAAAGCATTACCTTGCCGGGAGGAAAAACAGTAGCCGTCAGCCTTTACCTCGACTACTCCAGCAATTTCCGCGAGACGGACATTGCAAAACTGAAAGAAAAAATTCGCTTCATTTTGAATCAGAAGCAGTGGGAAAATTGGACGAATAAGCCAACCATCTCGATTCCGGATCTTTCAGCGGAACATGTCACGATCCCCGAAATCATCACGGCCCAATACGGCACCTGCTGCATTGAAGGAACTCCGTTGATTGCTTACGGAACAGTCACTCCCGCCGGTTATAAATATTATTCGTCAGACCCGGATTTTCAGTCCAAATGGTTCAGGATAATGGATGAAGCGGTGAAGGCACGAACCGAATCTCTCGGAAAAGTTGAGGAAATCATAAAAAACCAGGCCGAACAGAAAGCTCTAAGACGTCTTTCAGATGAAGCTTCAACGCTCAAAGAAAAAGCTTATTATATATACAATACTAATCGCTTCCATGACGACTTCTCCGCGGAAGACCTGAACACTCTCTATGAAACAGCATACGACTATCCACCTGGTGAAACTGAAAAGCTGAAAACCTGGATTGAAACGACAAGAGCATTGGTGGAAAAATGTGAACAATCAGTAGCGGAATCCAAAGAACGTAAAAAAATTGAAGAAGAACGCCAACGCATTGCGGAGGAAGCCCAGGCCGCCCTGGATTCCGGATCACTGGAAAAATACGGCGTCTGCGGCCAAATGCTCCAAATCGCCCGGGACTTTGCCGACCATGCCGTCGCAGTCTGCCATTCCACAAAAACCGCCCTCTCCATCATCAAAAAAGAGTTCGACGCCCCATACGGCCGCGCACGCAGACAGGACGCCCTGAACAAAATACTCGGTGGCGAAAATATTCACGAAAACGTCACCCGCGTATTAACATTTGGCCGCGCCACAGATCTCGACAACATCCTCAACGCCTCCATAAAAATCCTTGAAGAAAAAATTATGGAAGCGGTCGTGAAAGCTTCCGAACAGCAACGTCAGCAGAAAGGGCAAAAGACGGATTCGTCCGAACAGACCGTCGCAAAGCCACAATCCGCTCCCGGCGCCGAAGCCACACCACCCGCCCCCGTCCAAAAAGCCACCCTCGGAAAACTCGACCTCTCCCAGCTCTTTGGAGGCCGCGCGAATGTCAGAAAATAGAACGAGCCCGCACACCACCCACCCCGCGCCTTAATGAGAATATCAAACGAATACATTATCAATATTAACACACTACTATGAACAACAATGAACCTTCCCATAAAGGGCCTGAAGTTCCAAATGGAAAAACATTACATGAACTGGGATTAACCGTAACCAGCAGAACATGTCTGAAAGAAATGAAAGTTGGAGATAGAAGCTATAATACCTATCTGATCGTGGCCTCGGATGGGAACAATTATGTGACCCGTGCAGACAAAGATCTATTAGTCACAGATAGAGAAAAAGTCGAATATATGGTGCCAGCAAATGAATCTCCCATGGATATTGACCCCACTTCTGTTTCTAAAATTATTGATGGGGTGAAAACCTCCATTGATATTGAACGAATTGGACAAGATGAATATCGAGGGAAAATAACAGATGATTTTCGAAATAAGTTCATTAAGTATATAAATCCGATGGTCGAGTCTTCTAAATCAACAAGGTTAGAAGAGACTGAGGCAGTCGTTATGGAGTACATTAAGGACGTACTCTCTGATGCAAGGAACGCTCTGGAAGCTTGGAAATCACAAGATATTGCTCCAGTATCAGTAGATTATCAAAGAAAAATAGCATGGGACATGGTCGTAAGCTGGGGAGCAATTCACAGAATTTCGGCCACAATGTTGGGTGATGATGGTAAAGCGCTTCTTGCCACCTTTGATGCGGTGATGGAGAAGCAGAAGGTATTACAAATGGCAAAACTTGCTCTACCTCTGATTGATACTGACTCATGGATGAAGGAATACGAGCAGTTTTTTGAAGAATATGAGAATGGTAATTGTTTAGAGCTTGAGGCGATCCGACTTCTCAAGACACTCGACGAAATGGAATTGGTTCTTCGAGCGCGTGAGTGGTGCGACAATGATGATGGAGACTATAGTGAGCCGGACTATGAAGCAGTTCCGAGGGTTGAAGAATGTTTGATAATGGCCATATCAGCTGAAGATGATGTCATTTGGGTCGGTGCGGCACATTGGATATATGCAACAGTGCGTGCCGTTACACCTGAGTTTGATATAGAAAATGATCCGGAGGCATACACGACTAAGCTTATGATAAATGATCCTCGCTTGGCTGCGTCAATGCATAGCTTTCATTTTTTAATGCCAATGGTCGAAGAATTTATGTTGGATAATGAATATATTCAAAAATAATTGAATTTTCGCCGTTCACCATGACCGTTCCCGGGCTACAAAAAGCTTGGGAGCGGTTTGGTGGATCGGGAGATTCCACACGAAAAGCAACCGGTTCAAAACCTCACCGATGCAATAAATAAGTTTCTGCTCTAGAACAGTTGAGAAATAATTAAGAACTTTTTTAGATTTTTTCACAACCACGATCATGATTTCTGGTTTATAAAACTTGAATTTTATCTTCAGCGGGTTACACTGAGAACACAGGATTTGGTTGTATTGGCAAGCGTCTTTGAACAATGGCCCTGCGAACTTCATACCGGAGACAAGAAGCTCAATGAAGCCTATAACTTCCTAAAAAACAGCTATGAAAACAACAAAAAAGAAAAAAATCATCGTTAAAAGACTGACAATTGCTGAAGGACTAAAGCTTGCACGTAAAATTCGAAGGGCGAGCCGAAGAGACCTCAACCTTCCAGAGGATTTTGATGTGCTGAAATTTATTCACGACAACCGCTAGAAATAGCCCCCTAATCCATCATCTGCGCGAACTTGTCCGCGGCACGGTTCTTTTCAATCGTCAGGAAGCGCATCTGCTCCTTCTTGAAGCCGAGTTCAACGTGGCCGGTCGGGCCGTTACGGTGTTTGCGGATGTAAATATCGGTGACTCCCGGACGCTGGCTGTCCTCTTCATAATAGTCCTCGCGGTACATCATCATCACCACGTCGGCGTCCTGCTCGATCGCACCCGATTCGCGGAGGTCGGAAAGCTGGGGAATCTTGCTGGGGCGGAGCTCAACGGCGCGGCTCAGCTGTGAAAGAGCCAGAATCGGAATCCGGAGTTCACGGGCCAGGGCTTTTAACGAACGTGAAATTTCCGAAATCTCCTGCACGCGGTTGGTCTGGTTGAAGCCGCTTTTCCCGGCACTCATGAGCTGGAGGTAATCGATGACCAGGAAGTCCAGGCCGTGTTCCATCTGCAACCTGCGGGCTTTGGCGCGGAGTTCGGCAATGGAGTTGCCCACGGAATCGTCGATGAAAATCTTCATGGCGTACAGTTCATCCATGACCGCACCGATGCGCATGAAGTCGGCTTCCGTCAGTTTTCCCGTGCGGAGTTTCCAGCTGTCCACGGAAAGCAGCGAACAGAACATGCGTTCAACCAGCTGCTCCTTGGACATTTCAAGCGAGATCACGCCGCAGGCAAAACCCTTCTTGGCAATGTTCTGCGCGATGTTCAGCGCAAACGCGGTCTTGCCCATGGAAGGGCGCGCCGCCAGCACAATCAGATCCGCGGGCTGGAAGCCCGAAAGCATGGTGTCCAGGTCATGGAACCCGGTCGGAATACCGCGGTATTTGTCCTTGGTCGCCGGATCGTGAAGTTCGGTGATCTTGTCGTAGGTCTGGTTCAGAATGTCCTTAATATGGACAAAACGGTCCTTCAAAAAAGTCTGGGAAACGCCGAACAGATTTTTCTCGGCCTCCTCCAAAAGATTTTCGATGGGCTCGTCCTGGTTGTACCCCAGGGCGGCGATCGCGTTACCCGCGCCAACCATGCGTCTGAGCGTGGATTTCTGCTTCACAATCATGGCGTACTGGAACACGTGGGTGGACGTCGGAACTTCGTTCGTCAGGGCGGCGAGATAGGAAGCGCCGCCGATACCCTCAAGTTGTTTGCGGTCCTCAAGAAGGCTCGTCATGGTGAGCAGATCGATCGGGGAACGCTTCTCAAAAAGATCGTTCATCGCCTGATAAATACGTCCGTGGCTTTCATGATAAAAATCCTCGGACTTCAAAAAATCAGCCACCTTGGTGATGGCGTCCTTGTCGATCAGCAAACTCCCGAGCGTGGATCTCTCTGCGTCGATGCTGTGCGGGGGAACTTTAAATAATTGATCATTCATGGACACTCATGACAGAAAACCGAGCACACGGTGCGAGGGCGAAGACAACAACGTTTGGGTCTCGTGGGTCCCAAACTGAAGTTTGTCTGAGCGTGCAAAGAGAGTCTTGCAAAAATTTAGGATTTTTTCAAAGATATTTCATCTCTTTGTGCTATCCTCAAAATTTGACTACTCAAAAGCAAAACAGAACGTTTTTCAACAACCATTGAACATGAATAAGCCATGATCGGAAGTACTAATCAAGTCAAAAACATGACAAAAATGGGGAGATTCGGGGAAGAAATCGCCCTGAGGTACCTGAGAGGCAAAGGCTACTCGCTCATCGGGAGGAACTTTCATATCCGCGGGGGAGAACTGGATCTCATCTGCAAAAAAAATGGTATAATCGTTTTTGTTGAAGTAAAGCTCCGGACCGGTCATAATTTTGGAACGGGGGGTGAGGCGCTGACTCGGGTAAAAAAACAGAAACTTCTTCGGGCAGCACTCGCTTTTCTGCGGGAGCACCCGTCGCGCTGGAGGATGGACCTCCTGGATATCCATTTCCACAAACCCACAGGAAAAGCATTCGTTCAACATTTCATCAACATTCTCGAAGCATGATCGCCGAAGACGTACAAAGAAAAATATGGCTAATAGGGCTTATAGGGGCCGTTATATTAGGTGTACTCTTTCTAATCTGGGCGGTCGTGCTCAACCGCAGCAGTATCATCATGCACGCCAGGGCGCCGTACTCCATCACCGTGCAGGGACTCAAGACTGAAAACTGTGCGACGGACGAATGCACGGTCGTCGTTGCACCCGGCGATTACACCATCACTCTTCAGAAAACAGGGTATAAGTCTTTGACGAAAACCGTAACCATTCCTTTGGGAAGCCCATATTCCGATAACATTCTTCTGCAGTTCATTCCGGTTTTCGGGACATCAACGCTGACGGAAAAAGACATTTTCCCTGCCGATCCGGAGCTTGGTGACGATGCGCTGAAAAAATTGGGTATTACGCCATCAACAAAACTCTTTTTTGCGGATGATAATAAAACTTTCAGTTACATTGCCCGCAACAACCTGTTCCGGCAGACGCTGTACCTTGCCGTCATGGATGATCAAGGAAATGTCGGTGAACCCCAAATCGTGACTTCATTCCTCCGCGATCTTGAGAATTTCGTCGTTGCCGTGTCACCGAAAAGTGACAAAATAGCGGTCATTGACCAGGCCCCGGGGCAGGCGACCCTCTATATGATCGACCGCGAAGCAAAAAACCGCGCGAGCCTGTTGACCTATTCCGCGATCAGAGACATGAGATGGCTTCCCGACAGCGATGATTTCATCATTCAGGCCAGGGAAAAAAACGACAGTCCGGAATATGTTTATCTCTACCGCTGGGACGACGGAAGAACAACTCAACTGGAGCTGAGAACCCCGCTGGATAACATTGCCGTCATAAGCAAAGACAGGCTTTTGGCCGTCACTGACCAGGCGCTTCCCGAAGAGGCAAAGACCAGGAGTCTTGAGGGGCAGCTCGTGCCGCTAGGAGAAAACCAGAGCACCCTGGAAGTCAGCGCGGGAATCCTTGCCCAGGGAGGAAGTCCGGAGGCAGCCGCGTCGATAAAACCTGCATACTCTTTTGTGGATTACTCCCTTATCGCCAACCAGGCGCGGCTGATAGGTACGCTGAACGAAGATCCGTTTCCTTCAAGGATCAAAGCGGCCGACGATGCGAAATCAATCTATTTTCTCCAAGGTGAAAAAGTCGGACAGCTCATTTTTGAAGAATAAGCAGCATGGAGATGAACCGCATAGAACAGACCAAAAGAATGCTTGAGGGTCGGGGGCAAAAAATCGTCAGTCTTTCATCCGGAAACGCCGGAGAATTCGGCGTACGATTCCCGGAGGAAATCCTTATGAAAGCTTTCACTGAGTACCAAAAAAGCCCCGCATACCTACCAGAACCAAAGGGAAGCGAACAGGCGCGCAGTGCGGTAGCAAAATTTTATGAACGACGCGGGTTAACCGTTCCATCTGAAAATATAATCTTAACTTCGGGAACCAGCGAAAGTTATCTCCACCTTTTCAAACTTCTGGCAAAATCGGGGGAAGAAATGCTTTTCCCGAATCCCTCTTATCCGCTTTTCGACCATCTGGCGGGACTCGCGGGCGTCAGCCTGGGCCATTATGACCTTAATCCCGCGAACGGCTGGCAGATTGATCTTCAGCATCTGGAGTCAAAATTATCCGCAAAAACCGGGGCCATTGTACTGGTTTCCCCAAACAACCCCACAGGGGGAGTCCTCAACCGGGAAAATCTGACCGGAGTTCTGGCTATCGCACAGAAACACCGAATCCCCATCATCAGCGACG
>JAYRRV010000029.1:0-5670 GCA_041909955.1 Candidatus Altimarinota bacterium | reverse complement strand
TCTCGTCAGTTCTCCGGATATCTCCGTGTTGGACGGCACCAAGCCCCGTGTCTACTACGTCAAATCAACCAATGCCGACACGCTGCATGTTGAGTTCAAGAAATTATCCGATGAGGAGTTCAAAAGTATTTACGAACGCGGGTATGTGAACGATCAATTCCGTCCGGCTGACGGTTACTCCTCATTCAATAAGACCATACAGAAAGAGTTCAACAAAAATGTGGTGACGAAGATAGATTTGGAAAAAGAGCTCGGGCAGCAGCTGTCGTCGGGATATTATTATTTCGAGGTTACCAGTCCGCAGGTTTTTGACGAGTTTTATAACGGGCGTAGACCACGTGTTGAAAAACAGGTCTTTTTGATCACCAATTATGGACTCGCCGCCAAAATGAGCAATACACAGCTTTTGGTCTGGGCGACTTCCATGAAGGGAGGAGCTCCCGTGGAAGGCATGGAAATCCAGGCCATGAATATGTCAGACAAGAGCATTGTCACCGGTAAGACGGATAAAGATGGTCTGGTAACTCTCCAGCTTCCAAAAAAAGGTGAGAACGAATATGCGGGTGAATATATGGTCGCTGGCCGCATGGGCGATGACATCACCCTGACACATACGGGCTGGTCAGACGGCGTGAGTCCGTGGAACTTCAATATCGATTACAGTTCTTCCGCCGAGAAATATTTCATCTATATGTATACCGACAGGCCAATTTACCGCCCAGGCCATACGGTGTATTTCAAGGGGCTCGTACGCCTGAATAAGGATATGAGCTACAGTCTTCCGGACCGGACGAAAGTCACGGTCACCATTCGCGATGAACAGAGCCAGGAACTTTACAAAAAAGAACTTCCCCTCAATAAGAACGGTTCTTTCAGCGGCGAACTGCAGCTCGGCGACCTGGCAATGGTGGGAGGTTACCAGATCATGACATCCCTGGCGACAGGCGACGAACCAGAATATTCCCATGCCTTTTATCAGAGTTTCCGCGTCGCGGCATACAGAAAACCCGATTATAAAATGTCCGTCACCCCGGAGAAGGATTCCTATGTAAACGGAGAAACGGCAAAGGTGAAAGTTAACGGACAGTTCTTTTTCGGCGCGCCTCTTGCGGACGCTCCCGTCGAATGGACGGTGAAGGGCGAAGACTACTATTTCTTCCTTTCCGCCGACAGCAAGAGTCCGTACGCATCCCAATGGTTCAGCTTCAGCGATGAGGGATACATGTGTTACTGGGGTTGCAAGGGCGAAAGCAAAATCATCAGTCAGGGGAAGGGGAAACTTGATGCCAACGGGGACTTTACCGTCAACCTCCCGCTTGATATCAAGAGTAAGAAACTAAGTCAGTTCTATACCCTTGAAGCCACAGCTTTTGATCTGAATCACCAGAGTGTTTCTTCACGCGCGACCATGCCGGTCCACCAGGGCCAGTATTACGTCGGGGTCATGGGACAGGATTATGTGGGTAGCAAAGGCAAAGACAGCAACTTTGAAATTATTACCGTCGACGCAGACGGGAATCCCGTCGCTGGTAAATCCGTGAACGTGACTTTGTATAAACGAGAATGGAATACAGTCAAGAAAAAACAGGTCGACAGCGATTTCTATTATGAAAATAGTTTTGACGACGTGAAGGAAGCACAAAAAACAGTCACGACGGATGATAAAGGACATGCAACCGTGAGCTTTGCTCCGCAGAAAGGTGGCAGCTATAAGATTGCCACGGAGTCTGTCGACAGTCTCGGCAATAAGATCACTTCCGCCACCGAAATGTACGTGACCTCCCAAGATTTCGTGAACTGGGGGCAGGAAAACAACGACCGCATTGAGCTGGTTCCCGACAAGCAGGAATATAAGGTTGGCGACACGGCACATGTACTGGTGAAATCTCCTTACCAGAATGTTTTCGCGCTGGTAACGCACGAACGCGGTGATATCGTGTACAAGAAAGTCATGATGATCACCTCAAACTCAACGACCATCGATGTTCCGATCACCGACGCATCCCTTCCGAACGAATTTGTTTCCGTCCTTTTGGTGAAGGGAAACAATTCCGCTGCAGGATTGCAGGACCCGGGTAAGGAGATTGATGAACGGGAAGTCGCGGCGTTCAAACTTGGCTATACAACCCTTCAAGTTGATACTTCCACCCGCAGGCTCGGTATTGAGGTCACCAGTGATCGTCCTAAATATCATCCGGGGGACGTAGTGAGCCTGCAGTTCAGGACCGTTGATGCGGCCGGGAAACCGGTGAAGGCTGAAGTGTCGGTTAGTGTTGTTGATGAAAGCGTACTTTCACTGACGGAAAACGTGACGGCGGATCTTTTGAGTGAATTCTACCGCAAACGTTACCTGGGAGTATTGACGTCCCACACCCTGACCAAAGCGCTGTCACGTGTTAATGTCCAGGTTGAATCCGGGCTTAAGGGAGGAGGAGGAGGCGCAATCGCAAAACGCGGTACTTTTAAAGATACCGCTTACTGGGAGGCCGTGATTGAAACCGATGCCAACGGCAACGGTGAGGCAAAGTTCAAGCTTCCTGATAATCTGACCACATGGCAGGTCCTGGCCATCGGAATAACCAAAGATACGCTTGTGGGGAGCCAGCGCGTGAATTTCCTGGTGACCAAAGATGTGCTGGCGCGACCGGTGCTGCCACGTTTCCTGATTATCAACGACACGATGACGGTCGGTACCGTGGTCCACAATTATCTTGATAAGGGTATGGACCTTGATGTCGCGTTAAAAGCCACAGGCGTGACCGTCAGCGGCAGCGACAAACAGAGAGTTCATCTTGAGCCGGGCAAAGAACAGCGGGTCGACTTCAATATTTCGGTCATGGATCAGCCCGAGGCCACCCTGACGTTTGAGGCGGTTTCCGTGAACGACAATACCGTCGGGGACATCGTTGAAACAAAGCTTCCGATCCATCCGTTCAGTTTCCCAGAGTTTGTGGCCACTTCGTCGGTTGTTTCTGACGATACGAAGCTTGTGGAGACGGTATGGCTTCCGGCAGGAATCGATCCAAAATTCGGCAAGCTTACCATATCCGCGGCTTCGACACTGGCCGGTACGTTCACCAAAGGCATCGAGTACCTTGTTCAGTTCCCTTACGGGTGCGCGGAACAAACGGCTTCGTCTTTACTACCGAATCTTGCCGTGAAAGAGATGGCTAAACTCCCCGGTCTCGGCGTTGGAAAACTCATCGATGAAAAGAAACTCCAGAAGAATGTGGAAGCCGGCCTTCAATCCTTGTATAAGTACCAGCAGAGCAACGGAGGATGGGGCATCTGGGAAAATTCCGTTCCGACCCCGTACCTGAGCGCCTACGTTTTGTATACCCTCCACGAGGCTCAAAAAGCTGGGTATACCGTCGACCAGAAGGTGATCAACCGCGGTGTGGATTATGTGAAAAATTCCATGACCCAGCTCCCGCTCACCGATGCGAATACCTACAACGCCAACAGCCGCTCGTTCGCCCTGTTCGTGCTTGCGGAAATCGATAAGGGGGATCTTGGGCTGAGCAACAATCTTTATGAACACAAAAAATCGCTGAGCCTCTTCGGCAAAGCATATCTTGCCATGAATTATGACAGTCTGATCAGGAAGCAAAAACTTGAGGGAGCTTCAAGGGACGATGCCGGTAACAAGATCAACACATTGAAAGGCGAAATCCTGAACGTGGCCAAGGAGACTCCTCGCGGCGTTCACTTTGAGGAGGGTCACAGGGAATACGCCTTGTTCGATACCAACACCCGCACGACCGCTCTGGTACTTCAGATGCTTTCCCGTGTGGATAACAACAGCGTGATGATCCCGAAGATTCTCAGGCATATGCTTATGGAGAAAAAAGACGGCCACTTTGCCACGACGCAGGAGACGGCGGTGAGCCTGCTGGCACTGGCCGACTATCTTAAGAACAGCCATGAACTTGAACCGAGCTACAACGGGATCATTACCCTCAACAGCGTTGAAAAACTCAACGGATCCTTCACCCAGAAAAATCTTGGGGACGTCCAGACGGTCGACATTCCTTTGAGCGACCTCCTGCCGAACAATCAGGATAATGAAGTTACCGCCTCTCGCGACGGCACCGGTAAAATGTACTTCGACATGAATCTGAAATACTATCTCCCGACCGAAAAAATCGACTCCAGGGACGAGGGTATCTTTGTGACCCAGGACTACTTCGCCATGAGCGACAAGAAATTTGCGGCCCCGGTGGATACCGTGAAAATCGGTGACAATTTGATGGGTAGAATGACGATCGTCGTTCCCGAGGACCGCTACTATGTGATGGTCGAAGATTTCCTCCCCGCCGGGCTGGAAGGCGTCGACTTTAATCTTCAGACTTCCCAACGGTCCCTCCAGGATACCATGGAGGAAAGCGGCAAGGGGCAGTCATGCACCGGCTGGGAATGCTGGTATGAAATGTGGAGGTTCAACCATTCCGAGGTCCGTGACGACCGCATGATGTTCTTCGCCGACTTCCTTCCGAAGGGAGTGTATGAACTCAAGTATGTCGTCCGTGCGACGACTCCGGGAACCTTCCACGATCTTCCCGCTTTGGCCCAGGAGACCTACTTCCCGGAAGTGTTCGGAAGATCGGCCGGCAGATCGTTTACTGTTCAACCATAGCCCCGTCCTCACAACTCAGCAGCCAATGTAAAAAAGGTTCCGCGAACTTTCTCGCGGAGCCTTTTTTTGTGCTATACTCTTTGTGTTCTTTTCTGTTCCGAAAATGGGTAAGAAATCTTTGCGTAAGGAGATTCTCAGAAAACTCTTTCACCTTCTGGAGGTTCCCCTCCTGATCGGATATACCCTTGTCCGCCACTACTTTAATGAGCGGTTGGCGACGCTTTTGATAACCGTCGCTTTCCTTCTCCTCTTGGAAATCGAATATATTCGTCTGGAATATAATCCAAAGATCCCCGAGTTTTTTAATGTTTTAAGGCATAAGGAACGGAACAATGTTACCGGCACGATTTTTTTTATCGCCGCTACGATCATCGTTTTTGCGGCGTTCGATTACCCTATTGCGGTCACCGCTTTGCTGCTCACGGTTTTCGGCGATCTTGCGGCAGCCCTCGTGGGAATAAAATTCGGAAAAACTTACCTGTATAAAGATAAAACCCTTGAGGGAACACTGGCCGGGTTCACGATGAATTGTCTCGTGGGATTTCTTTTTCTCCCGGCTTATCCGCTGATTTTTATTCCGATGGCGGTTGTGGCCAGCCTGGTGGAACTTCTTACCGGTAAGCTGGATGATAACCTGACCGTCCCACTCCTTTCGGCTTTTACCGGACAGGTCATGGTGTATCTGCTCCAGGCTCCTTTAACGACTTTCCCAGGACCGGCTGTTGAATCAATTTTTACCTTTTTTGTCAATTTCCCCTGATCGGACGGGATTGCGCGGGCAAAGGATCTTGTTATACTGAATCCGAGCTTTTCTTTCCTTTCTTTATATGCAAAAAACGTCAGCTAAAACTTCTGCCAGAGGTCAGAAGGTTTTTTCGGGGAAACACAAAAAAGTTGCCTCCGGTACCCGCCGTTCCGGTTCAAAGAGTCTTCGCGCAATTTACGGTTTTAGCGAGGGAAACAAGGAGATGAAGGATCTCCTGGGCGGAAAGGGCGCAAATCTAGCCGAAATGACACGGTTGAAGCTTCCGGTT
>JAYRRV010000028.1:0-9477 GCA_041909955.1 Candidatus Altimarinota bacterium | reverse complement strand
CGTCACGGCACTGCTCAGAACCACCGCATACACGGGGTAGAGAGCGGCCGCAAACGACCAATGGCTCACCGCGAAGATGTTGAGCGCCTTGGCCCCCAAGACCATCAGCCAGGGGAGCCGGTTCTCCGCTTTGGGGTTTTTCCAGACGTTTCTCAGCGTCGGAGCCGCCCCCAGCGAATCGATGACAAGGCCGATGATAAGGCCCGTCAGCGCTGAACCGGACACCGCCCAGACCGTGAAACTGGCGGCGGAACCGGCGACACAGAACTTGTCCAGCTTCGTCCACGCGCTCTTGCCCTTCCTCTGCTTGACCGTGAGGATGATGGCAATCGCAAGCGAACTCACCGTCTGGATCATGGGGACCCAGAATGTCGTTCTGCCGCCTCCGGCAAAATGCGTCGAAACGATGGCGCAGTCGTTCAAGGCCCAGATCCACCAGCTCACTTTGCTGGGGGTCGAAGTCCCTTTCAGAATGCCCATCAGGTACGGGATGACGGACGCGAGCACAATGAGGCTCGCAATCTCACCGATAACGGCATGATAACCAGCCATGTGCTCGCGCCTCCTCGCGCGTTTCTGTTGATACTGCCAAAGAGCAACGGAGTGTAATTAAATCACAAACCGTCAAATGTGTAAAGTTGGCCGCATTTCCCCCGCCACTGCAACCTTCAGTTTCCCTATTTAGACAGAGTCGCCTTAATGGTATCCGGGTCATTCGTGCAGGGAATGTTTGCCGGACAATTATTTCCGGTTCCCTTCAGGTCTATAATCAGATTATCGGCAGCACCGCTGCTCAATGTTCCCTGGAACGGGCCGGACAACGACCAGTTGAGTGTTACTCCCTTGACTACAGTGGTATAAGTCGCCTCCGCCGTGCCCTGCATATGGCCTTGAGCGTCAGTGGTGCCATCCAGCGTCGTTGCGCAGGAAATGTCTTTGCCCGGGCCTGCACCTGTTCCTGTTACCTTTGTTCCGCTAGCCTTAAGCTCAAAACTATACTCGCAGGCACCCAACGTCGATTTCCCGGTATAAATACCTCCCTCGGTGGTATCCGGTTTGATGGTCAGGTTCGCCACCTGTACCTGAGTTTGAGCCTGCGTCTCCGTTTTTTTTGATCCGGCGTCCGCACCCTGTTTTTCCTGCTGCAGCACGGGAGAACTCTGACATCCGGCCAGCAAAAAAACTATCGCGCTCAAAACGAAAATGGGTGTTTTTTTCATATTGAAATGGGGCTAAGTGTTCACTGAATACTAAACACCTTTCGAGCGCCCAAGTCAAAATCTGTATGGAGCGGGTGAGGGGAATCGAACCCCTGTCTTCAGCTTGGAAAGCTGTCATAATACCATTATACTACACCCGCCCGTTTTTTGGCTTACCGCCTTGATGAAACCTCTGTGGTGAGTTTTACCGTGTCGGAAATCCTTCCAGAGCAGAACTATGATAGCGTGAAATTCCCGCCCTTTCAAGTGCGCCGATCCGCCCAGTGAAAGGCCTACTCAATTTCATAAACCTTTCCCGGCTCGTTCGCCGTGACATCCTTATAACCGCTCTCATTAAGGTAGTTTTTAAACGCGTCCTGCTGTTCGTCTTCACCGTGAACCAGAAAGATCTTTTTCACCCCTTTGACCTGGCTGATGTAGTCCAGCAAGTCGCTGCGGTCGGCATGACCGGAAAACGCGTCCATGACCACGACCTCCGCGCGCAGATGGTGCGGTTCGCCGAAAATATTCACCACGGACTGTTTTTCCAGGATTTTGCGTCCGAGGGTATCTTTGGCCATGAAACCGACAATCATGATCGTATTCTTGGGATCTTCGATATTATTGCGGAGATGATGCAAAATGCGGCCGTTTTCACACATGCCCGAAGCCGAAATAATGACGCACGGCGCGTTATAGGCGTTCAGCTCCTTGGACTCCTCAACGGAATGGGTGTACTGGAGTTTTCCGAAACCGAACGGATTTTTGCGGTTGTGAACGAACTCTTTAAAGGTATCGGCGTCAAAACATTCCGGATGGTTCATGAACACTTCGGTGATGTTCGCGGAAAGCGGACTGTCGACGAAAATCGGCAAATCGGGAATGCGCTTCTGCTGCCATAAAAGATTGAGGTGGTAGACGACCTCCTGGGTGCGTTCAACGGAAAACGCTGGAATAATGATTTTTCCGCCGCGTTCTACGGTACGTTTTACCGTATCCTCAAGGTGTTTGCCGGCATCCAGCATGGACTCATGGAAACGGTTGCCGTACGTGCTTTCGATCATCAGGTAATCCGTTTCCGGAAGCACTTGCGGGTCGCGGAGAATCGGAAGGTTTTTGCGTCCCAGATCGCCGGTGAACGCAAAGGTGTACCGTTTTTTGGTCTCTTTTTCATAAATTACGAGATGGATCAGTGAGGAACCGAGGATATGTCCGGCATCATAAAACGAACAGACCACGCCATCGGTCACTACAAATGCCCGTTCATAACCCACACCGTAAAACTGGCCCAGACAGCGCTGGGCATCATCCACGGTATAGAGGGGTTCCACCGGTTCCTTGAACTTTTTTGCAGCGGCCTTGCCCTTCTTCGCCAGTTTGAGTTTCATGTACTCGGCATCCTTTTCCTGGATATAGGCACTGTCAAGGAGCATGTAATTGCAGAGATCCCGTGTGGCGAACGTGGAATAAATCGGTCCGCGGAAGCCGTTTTTCACCAAAAGGGGCAGACCACCGCTGTGGTCAATATGGGCATGGGACAAAATGACGGCATCAATTTTCGAGGCATCAAAAGGAAAGTTCCGGTTTTTGACGGAAGACTCCTTGCGGTGGCCCTGGAACATGCCGAAATCCAGGAAAATCCTTTTTCCGTTCACTTCAATGAGATGGCGGGATCCGGTAACTTCGCGCGCCGCACCGAAAGATTGAATTTTCATGTGGGAATTTTTAGTGTTTATTTTGTCTTATTATAGCATAAAAACACCAAATCCACAAACCCCGCGGCGACGGAATGTAACCCCCCACCCACTCAACAATCGAACAGCTTGTTCAACGGTTTTATTTCTTAAATTTTCAGTCATGAAAAAAATATCAAAAAGTTTAGTGACGGGACTTGCACTGCTGAGTCTCGCGTCCCCCGCCCTCGCCAATTATGAAGGCGGAATGGGTGAAATGATGAAGCAGAAGGAAATGAAGGAAATGAAAGGCCCGGCGTTCACCGCGGAAACTCTCTGCAGCGACGCCAAACTCGGCGAGATGCAGCGGAAAATGACCCAGATGGAGGTCGAGAAGCAGAACAAGATGGACCTCAAACGTTCCGAACGCGACGGGAAACTGGAAAAGGGGCGCGCGGAAAAGGACGCCAAAATGGAACAACGCCGCGGTGAACGCGACTTGAAACTTGAAGGCAAAGGTTTGAACAATGAGCAGGTGAAAGCGATTTTGGCCACATTCAGGGCAAGCGTGGATGCGGCAAAAGAAACCCGCCGTGCTGCGGTGGACGGAGCCATGAAAACGTTCCGCACGACCATGGATGCACTTCTTGCGAAGCGCAACGCGGCAATGAAGTCGGCTTTTGACACACTAAAAGCGACTGCATGCGGAACGAGCGACAATGCGCAGAAGGAAGCGGCATTAAAAGCTTTCAAGGCTTCCATGAAAGACGCCCGCAACACCTATCAGGAAGGTCGCAAGGCGGCAAAGGAAGCACTGAAGGCCGCCACGGCTCCAGCGGACAAAGCTTTCCATGAAGCGGTAAAAGCTGCGGAAAAAATCAAGCTTCAGGCTTTGAAAGCACTTCGCGACGCGAACAAGCCTGCAAGCGAAACGACAAACAGCTAAAAACTATCACATATGATGGGTTAAGGATAAAGCCATAAGAGCCCCCGCCTCAAAACGGGGGCTCTTGTGTATGGGAATAAATGAAGTATCATGCTCCAGCATATGTATGACCGGCCATTCTACATCTCGGAAAAAGTTTCCAACAACGCTTTCAGTCTCGAGAAGCGCCCGAACAAAAAACTGTTTGTCCCCGGACTGCAAGAGGGAGGCGTCGACGACGTACGCACGGGCGACCAGGTGGTGTTCGAGGACTTTGACGACGAAGGAATACTGCATACCTGCCATGGGCTTCAGACATTCATAAAAACCGCAATGGGCTCGGCTCCGGCATATATTTTTGACAACCATAACCACGCATTCTCATTCTGGTGCCTTGAGAGGCGGAAGGGAACACTCATGGATGGCGCTTTGCTTATTCATATTGATCAGCACAAGGACATGCGCATCCCGGAAAGCTTTATCAGTGCCTCGGACGCGATGGATCCCGAAAAAGTTTTTCATTACACGAACACCGTTCTCAATGTTGGAAACTTTATTCCGGCGGCGCAACACATCGGACTGGTCAAAGAGATCGTATTTTTGGATTCGCAATACAGCCTGGAGGAAATGAAGGAAAGATTGAAATACCCTCCGGAAAATGGCGGAGTTCCCAAAAACAATCTGATTTTGGACATTGACCTCGATTTTTTCGCTCCGGATTCGGATTATATTGGCAACGACCTCAAACTCTGGATCATCAAAAAACTGATCCCGAGGGCGTCCGTAATCACCTTTGCAACTTCACCGTATTTTATTGAACAGGAACGGGCAATCCGATGGCTCAGGAAAATAGCGGACCTCTGCCCCGTCACTCCCCAAGCAGCGCAGCCAGTCCAAGACTGATGACCGCCGCAGTTTCCATCCTCAACACGCGCCGACCCAGTGAAAAACTCCTGAGGCTGAGTTCCTCAAAAAGTTTTTTCTCGGAGTCGCTAAAACCTCCTTCGGGACCGATTAAAAGCGACAGCCCTTTGCTTGTGTCGGAGCCCCAAAAAGGATTTCCGGAACGTTCGCTCCGTTTTGATGATCTTTCCAAGGCGACCCAGGCGGAACCGTGTCCGGAGGCGTTCATCTGGGACAACGCTTTCCCGAGATTTCCTTTCACAACCAATGCTGGAACGACCGCCCGTTCCGACTGTTCGGCGGCCTCGACGATGATTTTTTCCAGACGGTCATGGCGCAGCTGGTGTTTCATCTGTGAAAAATCACCTTCAAAAAGGGTGACGGAGGTGGCACCGATCTCAACGGCCTTTTGCAGAATGAATTCGAGCTTTTCGGGTTTGTTCGGCAGACAGAGCCACAGGTTCAAATCAAAACCGAGTTCGTTGGTGTTGGGCCGGGTCTCTTTTTTTACAAGTTCAACCCCGTGTTTGTCCGCGGACGTCACTTCAAAAATAAACTCGAAAAAAGCCGAATCCGTTTCCCCAGACCGTGGAATCAGGGTCACCGTATCTCCTGATTTGACCCGTAATACTTTTACAAGCTGGAAAAAGATCTCGGGTTCCAGACTTTCTGTCAGCCGGTAACTATCGTTATGTTGAAAAAGAGGAAACGTATCGGGGTTGCGCAGGAAAAAACGGTAATGGCGGGCCATAGCAAAGCCGTAACAAACTAAGTGTGGGCGGGGACTTTTTGGGTGATTTCGAACATCTTTAGGAGGGAACGCTCGGCGCCCTTGCGGACATCCTCGGACATTTCAACGATCTGCTCAGGTTTGGGATTCTTGAGCGCCTGCAAAATTAGTCCCAGCGTGTTCTGTTTCATGTATGGGCAAAGTCCGCACATTCCCATAAACTCCTTTTGAGGAAACTCTGCACGCATGCGGTCGTTAAGCCCGCACTCGGTCACGAGCATGTAGGACGGTGCCTCGGTATTTTCCACATACTTCATCATGTCGTTCGTTCCTCCCGCAAAGTCGGACGCTTCAACGACTTCCGGAGCACATTCGGTATGGGCAAGTACTTTGAGTCCCGGATATTTCTGCTTGAACTGTTGGATCTTGGAAGCCTTAAACTCTTCATGAACGATGCAGGATCCGTCCCAGCTGATAAGCTTTTTCGTCGTCAGTTTCTGAAGATTCTTGGCCATGAATTTGTCGGGAATGAAAATGGTGCTTTCATTCGGGAAAGCTTCAACGATCTTCAGGGCGTTCGCGGAAGTGCAGCAGGCATCGGCTTCGGCCTTTACTTCGGCGGAGGTATTGACGTAGGTGACCACTGGAACGCCGGGGTACTGGGCCTTCAGCCTGCGGACATCATCGGCGGTGATGGATTCGGCAAGCGAACAGCCCGCGGCGGGAGAGGGGAGCAAAACGGTCTTGGAGGGGTTCAGAATTTTTGCGGTTTCAGCCATAAAGCGGACGCCGCAGAAAACAATCGTTTCGGCATCGGTTTCCTGAGCGTTTTTGCTCAGCTGGTAGGAATCTCCCTGAAAATCGGAAATACCGTAAATAATGTCGGGAGTCTGGTAGGAATGGGCCAGAATAACGGCGTTTTTCTCTTTTTTCAGCGCATTGATCTCCAGCGTCAGGGGAGCAAACATCTGGCACAGCGCCCTGCCGAACCCCACATGCTGGAGTTTTTCGTGCAGACGCCCTGTTTCCTGCTGTATTTGTTCTTCCGTAAACATATAACGAGGTGAAAGCGCCATGACTCTAGCATATTATTGGTTGTAGAAAAAGCAAACTTTCGTTACAGTTGAGCCAGAATCCATCATCCGCATCTATGATCATCATCAACGAAGACAAATGGGACGACATCAAAGCCAATCTCCTGGACGATCTTGAGGACGATGAGATAAGCATTGATCCGCTTTTTCGCTTTGATTACAAGACAAACCGGGAAGAGGAGATCGGTGTCCGCGAAACCCATGAATTCACCAAGAACAACATGGATTTCATGCTGATTCTGGACAAGGAGAACCGGGTGACCAAAACCGAAACGGAGAAGGGGGGAAGACTGGTGGAACACTACAGCCGCAGCCCTAACGAGTTCACCTACAAACTTACCATTAAATTCCGGGACATCGACGGGAGCTGGAAGGACAGCTCGGCGATGGAAAAGCGCTATGAAGAATAATATCAGCCAACTTTTTGAACAGGAGTACCGCCGCAGGGAGAAATATGTGGGCAGAAACAGGCTCGAAGCGTTCCGCCTTTACGACCGCTCAAAGCTTGAACTGCCGATGGCGATAGACATCTATAAAGACAGCGCGGTGCTGCATCTTTTTGGGTTCGTCCACGCTTCCGTATTGAAAGAGACGGAACTTGCCCTGCAGAAACTTCTGCGTATCAAGAGGTTTTTCTACAAGAACCGTACCAAGAGCGACCTTAAACTGCCGGTTTCGCCGCATTATGAACTGACCGTACAGGAGTACGGCCACAAATTTTTGTGCAATCTTTCCGATTATCTGGATACGGGGCTTTTTCTGGATCACCGCGAAACGCGCAAATGGATCCGTCGGGTAGCAAAAGGGAAAACCGTCCTCAATACCTTCGCATACACGGGGTCTTTCAGTATTTACGCGGCGGCAGGCGGCGCCGCCAAGACCTGCAGCGTGGATCTTTCCAAAACCTATTGCGACTGGATCAAGAAAAATCTCGAACTCAACCGCCTGCCGCCGGACCGCAACTGGGTCTACAAAATGGACACCCGTGAATTCTTCAGGTACGCCAAAAAAAAGAGCATGAAATTCGACATCGTCATTATCGATCCTCCATCGTTTTCCCGCAATAAAGGTAACAGCTTTTCGGTACAGAAAGATCATCCCTCCCTCATCAATGACGCCCTGGAACTTCTCAACCCCAAGGGGTTCATCCTGTTTTCCAACAACAAGCAGGATTTCCGACTCAATAAGGAAAAACTTCTGCCTTGCACCATTCAAAACATCCAGCGGCAGACCATCCCGGAAGATTTTACCCATCCCAACATCCACTACTGTTTTCTTATCAGGCCTGTTTAACCGGAGCGGTTATGCTATAATAATTGCGCCTCCAAAAAACGCCAACACGAATGCGGTATTAGTACAATGGTAGTACGCGGCCTTCCCAAGGCTGAGACACGGGTTCGATTCCCGTATACCGCTCCATTTTATAGCATCCGCCTTTACGGTTTTTACTGTACCCGGCGGATATCAGACCAGTTCATGGTCATGCCAATGTCACCGTCTTCTTCAGTACAGGTTACATTGCCGTTACTTTGCCCGTCGTCAAACTCGGCATTACCTGCGGCGGTATAAGTGCTCTCGTTACAGCTCACCATGTTTATTTTTCCCGCTCCGGCACTGTAACCGCCGCTCACGGCAAAAAGACACTTATCCCCATCGGTAAAACATCCCTTCTCACCATATTTCATGCAGTCGGCGGTGTGTTCTATGGTGGACCTCCCGTCAGGCTCAAGTTTTATGGCGACAGGCCCAGTTGCCGGACACTCATGGCAATCATCCAGACAAAAAAACTGCGAACGCGTCGCCGTGCCAGCGTAAACTCGGGGTTCCTTGAAGCGGTCGCCCTCAAAAACCTCTTCGATAATTTTTGACTCAGACTTAGCGGGCAGGGGCTTCCCATCGGGGCCAACATCACCGCCAAACTTTTCTCTCTCCTCCGGCGACATGCAGGAAGTGAGTAAAGCCGAAGTGAAAACAAGGATCGCGATGAGTTTGAGTTTTTTCATATTTATCTATGAAATGAATGGTTTGAGGTGATCTCATCAAAAACCGCCCATCTGTTGCTGCTCGTTGATCTTGTCGAGTGTTTTCTTGTAGGCCTTAATATCCTCCGGTCTCTTTTTGAGGAAGTCGGGAAGAGGAACGTCTCCGGATGTCTGCTGCTGGGTCACACGTTTAAACTGCTTTTCAAAATCACGTGGTCCTCCCCAGCTCGGATAATACTCTCTGCCGATCTGTTTGATTTCCGCGGGTTTCACAAAATCCTCCTTGGGCTTTTCCTTTAAGACATTCACAAAAAACTCATGATAGATCGGATCGGTGGTGTATAAGCTGTAGGCGCTGTTGCTCAGATTTTTCCCGTCGGTGTTCCCGACCCAAAAACCAGCGGCAATGGAGGGGGTATAACCCACGGTAATATTGTTGTTCGGTAGTTCCCTTCCGCGGACAACTTTGTTCGAGGTTCCGGTTTTTGCCGCAACATTTTGACCCGGAATGGTCAAAAGCCACCGCCAAGATCCCGCAGGGCGGACGGAAACGTCACTCAGAATACTGTTGAGAATATAGGCAACCTGGGGATCGATGACCTGCTTTCCCCCATCTGGGGTTCGGAAGGATTCAAGGAGCACTCCGTTACGGTCACGGATTTCCAAAATAGGATTTGGAGCATTATATTTTCCTTCATTGGCGAATGTCGCGTATGCGTTGACAAGATCGAGCAGACGCACCTCTCCGCTTCCGATCGCGAGCGGCCAACCGAAGAAAAAGGTCCAGCCCCTTTTGTCCGCGTCCTTATTAAACTCTTCCCTGAATTTACGGAGATTGAGAATGCCGAGTTTCTCCACGAAGTCCAAAACCTTATCCTCTTCTCCGGCAACATAATAGGCCTTGATGGCGGGAATGTTCCGGGATCCTCCGATGGCCTGACGGATGGTGATTCGCCCCTGGAACTTACCGT
>JAYRRV010000027.1:0-4127 GCA_041909955.1 Candidatus Altimarinota bacterium | reverse complement strand
TTTCGAACCATAAGTATCAGGACAAGGAAGGGAAAAACCGGAAAACCACAGAAATCATCGCGGACGTTGTGAATTTTATCAGTATCAAGAAAAACAAAACGGCAGATGAAGTTACACTGGTAGATGTTCCGGCATAATTGTTCAAATCACGTCGCGTTTACTTCAACCATAGGGTCGACTACAATGTTTTCAGTTTAAGCCGATCCTATGGTTTTGAGTGTTGTTATTCCAACGTTCAACCGGTCACAAATACTTCGTGAGTGCATTGACGCACTCTACCGTCAGGACCTTCCGAGACAAGACTATGAGGTCCTCGTAGTTGATGACGGAAGCAAGGATGATACATCGGTTTTGCTAGAGAAATATGCGACAAAGTATTCGAATTTCCGTTTTTTCCGCCAGAAAAATCAGGGGCAGGGAATTGCGCGGAATTTGGGGGTTGAGCGTGCCGTTGGAAATATTATTGTCCTCATTGGGGACGACATTATCGTGAAGGAGAATTTTCTTAGTGAACATCTTCGCTACCATCTGCGCCATTCCGGCGAACATGAGGCCGTTCTTGGGTTGACGGTCTGGCACCCAAAGCTTCACGTAACCCCGTTCATGGCCTGGCTCACCAACGGGTCGACCGTTTTTGGCAAGTTCGGCGGACATCAGTTCGCTTACGAAAAACTGGAGGGAAAGGAGGAGGCCGATTATAATTTTTTCTACACTTCCAATATCTCCCTCAAGCGTTCGCTTTTGGACAAATACCCCTTCGATCCGGCTTTTTCAGGTTACGGGTGGGAGGATATCGAACTGGGGTACAGGCTTCATCTGCGAGAGGGACTTCGGTTGTATTACAACAAGGATGCGGTCGGTTATCATGATCATCTGATGACAGAGTCGAGTTTGAGGGACAGAATGCGGAACATAGGAATTTCCGCCTGGGTTTTTCATAAGAGGTATCCCGAGCTCGGGAAAGTCCCAGGGCTTTTGAAAAGGATAGTTTTTCTTATGCTTTCCTTTTCCCCCCTTATCCGCGTTTTAAGGATGATCAACAAGGATTTGTATTATTATGCTCTTTCAAAGAAGTATTTTTTGGAAGGTTTGCGTGAAGGGGCTCCTGAGGGAATAAATACATAAAAGCTTTCGTTTCGGGCGAAAATTTTTTATAATGGGAGAAGTTCTTTTGTTCTCACTTTTATGCGCATGCAACGTTTGGTCTCTTTTGGGCTCCTGGTGACGTTAACTTTCGGTTTACTGGCAGGATGTGTGAAAAAGGAGCAGCAGGTTGTTCAGAAGGTCAATAAGGTTGAGTTGGTTTTTTACAGCCTTTTTGACGACGAGGATATCTTCCAGCCGCTCATCCAGCAATATGCTGCTAAAAAGCCTAACGTGACCATCAAATATCGGAAGTTCACCGATCCGGTGGAATATATGAACCTGATCGTCAATGAACTCGCCGAAGGGCAGGGACCGGATATCTTTTCGGCGCCGAACTACTGGTTTCTGAGAAACGTAAAAAAGATTTCCCCATTGCCGACCAGCAAGCTTACCCCCCAGCAGTTCGAACAGATTTTCGTGAGTGTCGCCAACGATGACCTGGTGTTGACCGATCCGTCGGATAATCAAAAAAAGGTTTACGGTGTTCCTCTTTTTGTCGATACCCTTGCCCTTTATTATAACAAGGGTTCGTACGAGGATAAGATTCCCGCGCAGGGCCGGCCGGCTTCCACATGGGAGGGGATCAAGGATGATGTTTTCAAACTTTCCAAGACCGATAACAGTTTTGAGCGCTTTGAGGTTGCCGGTATCGCCATGGGACGTGCCGATAACATTGCAAGGGCTGTGGATATTCTGTACATGCTTTTCTTGCAGCACAAGATTCGTTTCTATAACGAAACCCTTTCCGAGACGGCTTTCAACAATCAGCAGACCACCACCGGCTCCGGGCTGCTCATGAATCCAGCGAGCGAGGCTTTGCGTTTGTACACGAGTTTCGCGTTGCCTTCCAATAAAAATTATTCCTGGAACGATTATCTCGCCTCTCCCGATTCACCGGTTAAGGAGATGGAGACCTTTGCTAAGGGCAAGGTGGTGATGGTTTTGGGGTATTCCTATCTTTACGAACAGATCAAGGCGGAGATTAAAGATTTAAAGGAAAAGGGGGTTCAGACCATCGACCCGGCGGATATCCGCATAAGCGTGGTTCCGCAGGTTAGTGATCCAGCGACTTCTACGGAAAAGCGTGTCGCCTATGCAAACTATTACGCCGCGACGGTGGCCAGAACGTCCCAGCATCCGGCAGAGGCCTGGGATTTCTTGAATTTCTTGAGTTCCAAGGAGAATCTGCAGTATTACAACAGCAAGACCCATAAGCCAACCAGCCGCCGTGATATGATCGAGGACCAGAAGAAAGATCCTATCTACGGGGTGTTTGCGGAACAGACAGGATATGCCGAAAGCATTCCTGTGTACGACTACGATCGCTATTCCCAGATATTTATCCAGGCGATCAACAGTGTTTTGGCCACCACGACTCCGGAGAACGCGATGAGAACCGCAGGTGCGGCCATTGATGCACTATTACCTTCTTCAGGAATGGTGCCTGTACCTCCGAAGGCGGCCACGGGTACCGCGAATAAGGCAAAAACGACCCAGCAGGCAACCAAATAACGTCACGTTTTGACCATGACGATTTTCCTGAATCACGCTCGAACGGCGCTGGCATGGGGAGTACAATTTTTGAAAACACTGACTTTCATCAGGGTCGCCAGGTTTTTTTTCGTCCTTTTTCTTCTGACCTTTCCATTCCAGATAAGGGCACTGCTTTACGGGGTTCCTGTCTATCAGACCGGAGGATTTGATTTTTACACTTCCTTTTTTGCATATTTTAGCGATATCTGTTTTTTCCTTTCTTTTTTGGCTTGGGCGTTGAGTTTATGGAAAAGGGAAGGGGATAGGCAGTTTCATCTTGGGGATGATATGCTCTCGTTTCTTCTGCTGGCCCTCCTATTGATCATGGTCGGTAATGCCTTTTTTGTGACCGCGTCCGAACTGCATTTTTTTGTTACCTTCCGGTTTGTGGAACTGTTTTTGCTCTATCTGATGGTGGTCAACAGGGTTTTACGTCAGCAGCATATCGTGCTGCTCCTTCTCCTTGGACTTTGTTTCCAGGCGTTTGTGGCCCTGTATCAATATGTTCTCCAGGGAGCCGTAGGGTTATCATTTTTGGGAGAGGCTTCAGTGAATGCTACAAGTCTTGGGGTGGCAAAGATTGACCTCGGATCGCAAAAAATCTTGCGTGCCTTTGGTACCATGCCCCACGCGAATGTTTTGGGAGGACTCATGTTCATGGGTATTTTGTATGCAGTCGCACTGGTCAAAAGATTCCGGTGGTTTATAGCAGGTATTCTCTGCCTCCTTGCTTTGGGTCTTCTTTTATCCTTTTCGCGCAGCGCTTTTTTTGCGCTCGTTGCCGCTTTTCTTCTTTATATTTCGGTCCAGAACAGCAGAATCGTGATGAAATACATTGTTCTTGCGGTAAGTGTGCTACTTTTTTTTGTCGTTGTCTTCAGGTTGGAGGATGTTGTTCTGAAAAGGTTTCTTTTTGACGATACCGCTTCCACTCAGGAAAGGACGTTGTACCTCAAAATAGGTAGGGATATGCTTTTTGATCAACCCTTGGGGGTCGGGCTCGGTGCTTTTACGCTTCATATGCAGGATTATACCGTCACAAAACTTAAACCTTGGCTTTTTCAGCCGGTGCATAATATTTTTCTTTTGATTGCAGATGAGGTGGGTGTTGTTGGGGGTTCGCTTTTTGTATCACTTTTTGTCTACATGTTCTACCGATTACTGCGGCTCTTACGAAAACAAAAAACTGACGAGAACCGTTTTGCCGTCGCTCTGCTTCTTTCTTTGTTGGTGGGAATAGGAGTGATAGGTTGCTTTGACCACTATTTTGTCACTATTTATCAGGGACAAATTATGCTCTTTGTTTATTTCGGTTTTGTCAGCAGCTTATTGAGCAGCGATCTGTTGCCTGCCAGAAACTCCTGAATAGTCATCGTTTTTTTTCCTTCCAACTGGATTTTTCCGGGAATGATGGCTCCTTGTTTGGTTCCTATGGCGACTCCGGTTTT
>JAYRRV010000026.1:0-11980 GCA_041909955.1 Candidatus Altimarinota bacterium | reverse complement strand
GATGTGGAGGTTAAGTTTGCCCATGTGTTTGTTGTACAATATGCCGTGGTGTTAATACAGTATTTGTAAAATTCATTGGTTGAAGCCCCGCTGGTATTGTTACGTCCACGGAAAGCGTAGATATAGTTACCTCCCGTGTATGCGAGGGATGCCCCCGCGTGTACTGCGGCCGGAGTTACCGCCAACGCCGTGGACCAGCTGTTTGATGCAATGTCGTATCGGTAAAAAGCGGTGCTGTTGTTTCCCGCAAGCGCGTAGATCGAAGTTCCGACGGTCACCAATGAACTCCCGACATTTGCGGTGAACGGCGAACTGGAAAGCTGCAGCCATCTGTTGGCGGTCGGGTCGAAACGTAAAAAGTTCGTGTTGCCGCCGCTTAGAATGTAAAATTTACCGCTGTATTCCGTGATTGAGTTTCCGACGCTCTGGTCAAGATTTGTTGTTCCGACGCCATATCCGTCGTCACTGCCTATCTGTGAGAAAGGTTTCCCTTGGTTGTTTTTCCCCAGGTTGAATGCAAACCAGGTTTGATCCGGGATGCTGTATTTCCAGAAATTCGTGGTGTTATTTCCACCTTTTACATAGAAGGTGGAACTGTCGATTTTTACCATTGCCGCACCTCTTCCGATACCGGACGGAGCATTCGGCAGGTCTCTCCAGACATTTTCGGTTGGGTCAAACGACACGACTTTCGTGCCCGATGCCACGATGCTGTAAAGTTTTCCTCCCGCTTCAATCATCGAGGCTCCCGTGCCTTGGTTGTAAGTGGATCCAACAGAAGTGGACTGTGAAACCAAGTCCGTGGCGTTCACTTTTCCACGGTTCCATGGAACCCAGGTGTTTTCAGAAATCAGATATTTCCAGAACGCATTCAGAGAAGCTCCACGGAGGAAATACACAATGTTGCCTCCGGCCGCTGGGTATGTGATGGAGGATCCGTAGTTGAATGAGTTCGGTGGCGTCGGTATGGCGGGGTATATCGGCCAGGTGTTTTCCGCTATTTTATAACGGAACAGTGAACCGGCTGATGTGCTTCCATTTCCCGAAGCGAGATAAATTTCCGGACTACCCGACGGGCCAGTGGCCATGTAGGTTATGCTTCCTCTTGCCTGGCTCATAAGAGTTGAACCGATGGTTGTCGGCGTGTCTTTCAGGATGCTCCAGCTGTTTCCCGATACAGAGTATTTCCAGAATTCATAGGTGTTTTCACCTCTCAGCGCATAGATGTCGGTTCCGTCCGTGGTCAGAGATCCTCCTGCCGTGACGGTATCCGGCGCCTGTGCCATTCCGTTCCATGTGTTGGTCAGCGTGTTATATTTGCCGAAAAGTTTCAGGTTGTTTCCCGTAAATGCATAGATGTCGGTTCCAATCGAAACCATGGCCCCACCACCCTGGATAAATTCTGGTGGGCCGTAGGTTGCCGTGAGGTTGGCCCATGTTCCCGGTGCCGCCTGCGTGGTGTCGTAACTCCAGAAGTTGTTGGTGTTTCCTCCGCCGAATGCATAGAGCGTTGTTCCGACGATTGCCATGGCTCCGCCCGCATTGACGTTTGCAGGGGTGGTCCCAAGCGTTGTCCAGTTGTTTCCCACGGTGTCGTATTTCCAGAAGGCGTTCGAGTTGTTTCCTCTCAAAACGTAGATTGAGGTTCCACTTCCAGGATAGGCCATGGCTGCACCCGCCCCTACTGTTCCTGGCGCAACCGTGAGGGTTGTCCATGTGTTTGCCGGGCTGTCATACGTGTATTTCTGAAATGTGTTTGCACCATTACCATTGAGCATGTAAACGGTGTTTCCCACAGCGATAATGGTGTTTCCTTCTCCTTCGCTGTTGCCTGAATATGGGATGGGTGCCGTAACAGCTGAGTCGTTATATTTTGCCTGGCTGTAGCTGAACCAGATGTTGTTGGAGATGCTGTACAGGTATGCCGTTTGGGATGCTCCACCCGTTATTGCCACAAGGGTGTCATTGTCTATTTTTTCCATTGAGGCCCCGTTTCCCACGGTTGCCGGGTAGGACGCCAAGCTTGTTGCGTCGCAAGTTCCGTTGTTCGGATTGTAGCGCTTGAATGTGTTGTTTCCGCCGAACAAGACGTAAATATATCCGTTGACCTCAACCATGGTGTTTCCGGCTCCCTGTGCCAGACAGTTCGTTGAAGGCGTGGCTATCCAGCTCACCGGCGGCGCAGCCGTCACGATGATGAACAACACTAAAACACCCGCAGCGGCGATGCCGATGGCTGTCAGTGTCCGGGTTCCCAGCTTGGAAATGTTGTGGACAGTCTTGTTTGCTTTCTCGATCAAAGCATTCAAGAACTTCCGGGGGGCGTTTTTGTTTTCCATGGTTTTGAGGTAAAGCTTTAGTTTTTATTTCTATATATTTTATACTATTTTTGCTTTTTCCTCAATAAACTTGCCTATCGCACATGCAGGAGATAAGCCATTTTCTCTCACTTTTTACTTGACGATGCGCATTAAATATTGCTGAATATATTATTCAGCTGTTTTTTTTATTCTATCCTGAGTGGATTTTCAGTATGGCCGAATATTTTTCTATCCGGTTCCGGTGTAGTGCGCGTCGATGTCAACTTCGTCGTATTTGTCCGTTGTCGAAAGGAAGATGTTTTCAATAATTCCCGGGAATTTTTCGTTGAGCATGAATATATTTCCGTTGATCAGCCAGAATATTTGTCCGATGACCTCAGGGTTCGCGCTTCCTTCGGCTATCGCGTATTTGTATGATTCATGCGGTGTTTCTTTGATCTTCCATCGTTCACGTTTGTCGAATGTCGGTGCATCGTCGGCGTCCGTGTCACGCGTGTAGAATTTTTTGTCAGCCTTGTCGCAAAATATTTTCAATGCCGCAATGACCGTTTTGTACTGCATTTCGGAGACGTTTCTGAGGGCGATTTTTATCGTGGTGCCGCTCCAGCACAAATCCCTGTCGATGATGTTCCGGTTGACCAGGGCGTCCCATCCGGTGATTCCGAACGGAATCCTTTTTCGCCAGTTTTGGAAAAAGAGTTTGTGATGCAGCCGTATCAGAATATTTTTGACGGCGATGGTGATGACGAAAAGTCCGAAGATCATGAGGGAAGTGCTCCATCCGGTACTGAGCGCGACGCCGATGAGTCCGATGCCGATGACTACTTCCACGGCAAAAATGGCATCATCGGGAATGATGATGTTTTTGTATACTTCGTAACGGTCGGGATCGAGGGTGGGATCGGTTTTGCTGACACCTTCGCGGTTTCGAAGGATCGGTTTTTTTACCGGGAAGGCTTTCTTCAGCAGCCGCCTGATTTGGGGATCCGATTCTGGCATTTGCATGTCGCGGCAAATGAGTGGCGAACGATTTCTGGCGGAGAGAGAGGGATTCGAACCCTCGATGCCTTTTCAGGCATACCGCCTTTCCAAGACGGCGCACTCGGCCACTATGCGATCTCTCCATTCATCGTACTTTTTTAATATTCTGGGGTTGGAAGACCCGAATACCTCCAAGTATCTTTTTATTCCCTTCTGGTTGTAAATGTACAATCTGCGCCCATTATCCTCAATGTGAGCCTCTATTTTGTATTTGGTTAAAATATTGGCAACGGTGATTGTGAGTTTTTTTGAGAAACTTGTAAAGCAAAAACCTATATTTCTGTATTTTTTCCCTTGCACGCGGTGATTGTGAATATAGAGGCATCCGTCTGTATCTACAAGTCCCCTTACGAATTTCTTTTCATATTCAGGATTTCCCTTTATCCATTTTGGAATGTCGATTTGCTGTTTTATTTTATTTCCTTTCACGGCTCCCTTCTCAATCAGAAATTCAACTAAAGCTGTACTTGAAGACACAAGCAGGAGTGCGTTCCTGTTTTTCCTTTTTCTTGCAGCGACTTTGATGTTGAAGAGCATATTTATCAGCATAGATACGTATTCGGAATATTCCCTGTCTTTGATCGAGTTTAGGGTAATTACCACCTGCCAGCCGTTATTGATGCCTCCGTCGCCTATCTCAATGCCTAGAAATTCGGCGAGATCTTTGGATTCTTTCGGAATATCTATTTTTTTTCGGTGGCTTTTTTTTGGGTATTTCAGTTCGTGCATATCAAAACAGAACATCTTAGTGTAAAGATATTCTGTTCATAGTTTAGACTCTCGTTCAAGGGGTCAGCTCAAATTGTCATAATTATCTCGCTCTCTTTTCCACTAATTTTGCCACCTGTGCGCGGTATTTGCCCGGGTTCTTCAGCAATGTGCGCTGAGCGCGTACGCTGATCTTGATCTTCACGGATTTCCCCGTTTTGGGGTCAACGAACTTTTTTGTCGTGAGATTCGGGTTGAAACGGCGCTTGGTGTGGCGGTTGGAGTGACTGACGTTCATTCCCACTTGAGGGCGTTTTCCGCTAAGCTGACAGACTTGAGACATATTGTTATTGTAAAAAATGCTTTTGCAGTTTACCATTGTTTTGACTTTTTTCAAGGAAATTCATGCTTTCTGTCCTTTATTTTATTTTGGCCCTGGTTATCGTGGTCACCATTCATGAGTTCAGCCATGCTTTTGTGGCTCATAAACTGGGTGATCCTACGGCAAAGCTTGCCGGGAGACTGTCTCTGAACCCGCTGGTCCATTTGGACGTTCTTGGCACATTGATGCTCTTTCTGGTCCACATAGGGTGGGGGAAGCCGGTTCCGGTCAATCCCCATTATTTCAAGTATCCCAAGCGGGATGAGGCTTTGACGGCTTTTGCAGGCCCTCTTTCCAGCCTTGTTCTGGCGTTTGTACTGACTTTGCCCTTGAAATACTTTGCCCTGGTGATGCCGGAGTTCCTTTTTCAGCTGCTTTCAACGGTTTTTGACGTTTCCCTGGTGCTGTTTATCTTCAACATGCTGCCGTTTCCGCCGTTGGACGGGTCTAAGATCGTCGGTATTTTTGTACCCAAGCGTTTTCATGCCCCGTATCAGCGTTATCTTCAGAACGGCATGCTGTATTTTGCGATCTTTTTGCTTTTTGATCAGTTTGTTTTGACGCGTACGTTCCAGATCTCGATTTTACAGTACTTCATTGGTACCGTGTTCACTTTTATCAAAACCTTGCTCTTCCTGGGCACCTAGGTTTAGTATAGAAAAATTATAAAACATACAACAGCTAGCTAGGCCTTCTGGAAGCCAAAAAGTCCTTGCAAATCTTTCGGGGATTTGTTATATTTTGGGCACTTTCTGTTTTGCTCGCTCTAAATCTCAAATACTCTCTCTTCACATCATTTACGGGAGTCCGACATTTCCTAACCTCTTGGGGTTGGGCTGGGGACACCCACACTGGATACTGGGGGTTTAGTATCCTGAGATTTGGCGGCACGATGGATATCAAAAAGTTTTAAATTAAACAAAAGGGGCTCCCAAAACCCGGGGCCTCTTTTGACGGTTTCGATTCGAATCGGTTTCTTACAGTGAGATCAGCGTGTAGGTAAAGGTCACGCTGTACGTTCCAGCTGGAATGTTGGTGCCGAGCGCGGTGATGAAGGCAGGGAGATTAATGGCGTAACTGATGGCTTCCGACATGGTGCAGCGGCGTGCGGAAGCTGGTGATGACATCAGTACCACCGGCACGGTGACGTTGTCCGTACCCAGGTTACTTCCCGATGTGGTAAATGTCGACAAAAGACCAAGATCTCCCGCGTTCATCGGTTCCGGTACGTTCACGGAACTTGTAATGTTGTTGGTAGGTCCAAAGCAGCCCGCGGCGTACTCGATTCCCTCGGTTTCATCTTCCGTGGCCCCCGGGGTTCTTGGCAGCGAGCTTGCGACGTACAGATACTGCAGAGGAATAAAATTTAGGTTGTCCGAGGTCGCGAAAGGAGCTGCTGACACCTGCACTTCAAATCCCGCCAGAGGGTCGTCGCGCAGGTCCGTGACACTCAGGATGTCCTGGGTATCCGTACCCGCGGCGTTGTTGTAGCTTGGGAGGTTCGTGTTGTTTTGCGCGTTCGTGAACGCGGTGTTGTCGGGAATATCGCTAAATGAAAGGGTTCCGCCGGATATGGTTGTCACCGCGCAGGTCTGGTCTGCTAACAAACCCGGGCAATCCGCGCAATCCGTGTCCGGAGTGGCGTTAGTTTCGCAGTAAAGTCTGGCGGTGCAAAGGCCGTCCGTCTGGCAGTCGCAGGCGTTGCCGATGGTGTCTCCGATGGAGTTGAGGCTGTAGATCTGTTCGCGGGATCCGTTATATCCTCCAAACACGATCGTGGTGGAGTTTGGTATGAATGAAGCATTGTACTCGTCATTCGCACTATTGGTGAGGTTGGTCTGTGCCGAACCGTCGATGTTCATCACGTAGATTTCGCCGTTCGCTGCCCATGATTCGAAAGCGATTCTGGTGCCGGCGGTGTTGAACTGGGGGTTATAGTCGTCTCCCGCGTTGTTGGTGAGGTTGGTTTGTGCGGAACCGTCAACATTCATGATGTAGATTTCGCCGTTTCCGTCTCTCATTGAATAGAAAGCGATTTTGGTGCCGTCGGGGCTGAATTGTTGGTTGTAGTCGTCTCCGGCTGAGTTGGTGAGGTTGGTTTGCGCGGAACCGTCAATGTTCACAATGTAAATTTCACCGTTTCCGTCTCTGACTGAGTAGAAACCGATTTTGGTGCCGTCGGGGCTGAATTGGGGGGCGTAATCTCCATCAATATTGTTCGTGAGATTGGTCTGCGCGGAACCATCAATGTTCATGATGTAGATTTCATAGTTTCCGTCCCTCCGTGAATCGAAAACTATTTTGGTGCCGTCGGGGCTGAATTGAGGGGAGAAATCGTCGCCAATACTGTTGGTGAGATTGGTCTGTCCGGTTCCGTCGGTGTTCATGATGTAGATTTCGCTGTTTCCGCCCTGCCATGAACCGAAAACTATTTTGGTACCGTCGGGGCTGAATTGAGGGGAGCCTTCTTCGTCAATATTGTTGGTGAGATTGGTCTGTCCAGTTCCGTCGGCGTTCATGATGTAGATTTCGCTGTTTCCGTCCCTCGTTGAAGAGAAAACTATTTTGGTGCCGTCGGGGCTGGATCGGGGGTAGAAGTTTTATCTTGGGTGGTTGGTGAGGGTGGTCATGTTCAATCCATCCGTATTTTACTGTCCCGGGTTTGAGACTGTCGGGCAGTTGTCGGTTGCATCAGTTACACCGTCACCGTCTGCATCTGCTGGGGCCGTAGGTGTGGCGTTTGCGGTGTTTGAGGGCGGACTTTGTTGAATGATGGGGTCTCCGGCCAGTGCCACGACGTAAAAGTTGTACGGGATGTTGTTTGTCAGGCCGGTTACCGTGTGTGATGTGAGAGTCACGTCGGTGACCGTGAAATCCGTGGTGGCAAAATTATCCGTGCTGTAGTGGATGATGTAGGAAGAGATCGGATCCACGTTGCCAACGGGGGCGGCCCATGTGAGTGCCACTTCGCCGTTTCCCGGAGTTGCGATCAAGTTTGTGGGAGGGCACACCAGGGCAAAGGCGCAGTTGGATCTTGAAATGAAAAGGTCTCCGGCTGCGGAGTAAATGGGCTGGTATCCGTTTGCCGCGCCGGGTACGTTCGCTGATTCGGTCTCGGCGTTGATGTAGGCATATTCGACTCCTCCGGATTCAAGGACGGAAATGGTTCCCGGATAGTTGTCGTAGCCGGATCCCGTGATGTAGCTTGATCCGATGAGCGTTCCGAGGTCGTTGCTGAGTTTTGCGCCGATGATGTCAACGTTGTTGTCTCCGGGGTCTCCGCTCAAGGAGCCTGTGGTTGTGGGAAAGTCCGTGCTGTAGGTGTCGGCGGTCAAATAGACTTCCCCGTTTGAGGTGAGTGCGATGAAGGGAATGTTGTCGGTATCTGTGCCTCCCAGAATGGCGACCGACGCGGCGGTAAGGTTCGCGTCGAATTTTGCCACATAGACGTCGTCTCCGCTCGGAGTGGTGTCGCTCAAAGGTCCGAAGGTCGCGACTTTTGATGTTGGGGAAGTGTTGTTGTCAATGGTGTTTGCGTTATTTTCCAACGCCTGTTTGAGTCCGCCGTTTGCCGTGGAAATGGTATTGAGACTGTCTCCGGTGATAAATACTTCTTCGGTCGGTCCCGAGCCGCGGACTGCGATGGTATCGGTAAAGTCGTTTTCCCAGTTCGGTCCTCCAAAGAGTGTGGATGCTTTCAGGGTGGTAAGGTCGCTGCTGAATCTGGCTACAAAGGAATCGCAGCTTCCGCCCGCGGTTTCCTGGAAAGAGGCGACCCCTGTGTTGGCTCTGACCATGGGGAAGGAGTTTGAAGTGTCCCCGCCCGGAGGATCTGTGAGCGGGCCGTCGGTGGCGGCCGTTGGAGCGGCACCTGCGCATCCGCCCGTGAGAAAAATGTCACCGCTTGAGTCCTGCGCCAGGGCGCCGTAGTAGTTACCCGCGCCGAAGAACGTCATGTTATAAAAAGCCGGACTTAAATTGCTGTCGAGCTGTGAGATGGCGATGTTGTAACTTCCGGTTCTTGTGGTATCGAAACCCGCGGGAGCGTTTACATTTCCCGTCGGATATCCGGTTGTTGAGTCGACGGCGACGTACACGTTACCGTTGGCGCCGATCATGATGGCGTTACCCCAGTCGAAGTTGGTTCCTCCAAGGTAGGTTGAGTGAAGCAGCGTGGTGAGTCCTGAATCGAGTTTTGCGATGAAGGTATCTGCGTTTCCCGCCTTTGCAGCCTGAAAATGGCCCGCGGTTCCCGGGAAGTCGGTTGAAGATGTGTTTCCAATGACAAAGATATTTCCCACGGTATCAGCCGTGAGGGTCACTTCGCTTTCGCTGGATGTTCCACCAAGATAGGTTGAAGCTTCGAGGGTTCCCAGGTCCAGGCTGAATTTTGAAATAAATGCGTCGCTTGTCCCGGACATGATGGTTTGATATCCCCCCGCAATAATCGGGAAATCCGCCGAATAGGTGTATGCCGAAATATACAAGGATCCTCCCGAGATAATCATGTTCGTGTTTCCGCCGAGCACCTCTTTTTCCCCTTCCCAGCCCGTACCACCAAGGTAGGTTGCGCTCAGGAGCGGATCGATGACGAGTTCGTAGTTTTTGTCGTACTGTCCGACGTCAAATCCATAGCCGTTCTCCGAAAAAGTTTTGTAACTTACGCTGACGTCCTTTTTTTCACCGTTGATGTTCTGGAATGCGACAGGCTTGGTGAATAAAATGGTTCCTTCTTCCGTTTTAATCACCAGTTCGCCTTTTTCGTTGATGGAAATTTCCTGGGAACCTTCAAGTTTCATTTTGATTTTACCCGGGTCGGCATTCGGTTTCACGGTGTAGATTTTTTCCACATTGCAACCGCGGGCTTTAACCCGTACGTTGATGCCCTCAAAAACTTCACCGAGGTTTATGGAGTTGTAGTTTTTGACGTTTTGTTTCCATTGCGATTCATCATTTCCCAGGAAGTAGTTGACCCTGATATCCGTTGGGTCTTCTCCTTTTGGCTCCATTTTCTTTGTTGTGTCGAACTGTTCCTTGATGGCATAGACATTGAACTCTTTGTTGACCGGTCTCTGCGGAGGGGGCATGTCGGGTTCAATCTCATTTTCGTTGGCTTCACCGGTGTCCTCACCTTTTTGGGTCAGGAACGCGTAGGTCAGTGTTCCATTCTTTTCCACAAAAAAACTTCCGTTCAACAGCTGACTGAAGTATGCGACTTTCCGGTTCGTCTGTCCGACGTTTTCAACGAACGGCAACTGTGCCGTTTCCATTCTTTTGTATGCAGCTTTGACGTCGACGTTTGCGGTGTTTCCCGTGATCGGCGCGTTTTTGATGTTGATGAAAAGACATGTCAGTATTCCGGCAATGACCAGGAGTCCTAATCCTACGGTCCACGGTTGTGGAAGGCGGGGAAGGTGTTTTTTGTTTTTCATGTGCTCAGGTTTATTTTTATCTTATATATGATACATGATTTTTGATATTTTGTAAACGAGGTTGTTATTTTGCCCGTATTCAGGCAGATTGTTGGTGTCGATTTTCCGTAAACCCTGACTATGAAAAAGTTTTTTCTTCTTGGATTTCTGTTTGTTCTTTTTACCCAGACGGCGTTTGCCGCCACTCAGAGTGTCGCTGAATGTCCAAAGATTTCCACCGAACTTCCGGCCAACGTGGATATGGAAAAGGTCCGGAGTGAATGGCTGTCCTGGTATAACACCGCGAGGGGGCAGAACGGTCTGGCTCCATATGTTTATGACGAGTCGCTGAACGTGACCGCTTCAAACTGGTCTTTCTATGCCAAAAAACGGGGATTCATCGACCACAAGCGGGCCGGCCAGTCGGGTTATTATGATTATAAAAAAGTCGGCCAGTGGTTTGCGGGAAAAGGAATATCTTTTGTCAGGGGGTCGGGCAGAAGCGATTTCGTAGAGAATATCGGATGGGATTATTACAGCTGTTCGGCAACCGATTGCACCGATGAACTTCTTGAGTCGATCAGGCACACCTATAATTTTTTTATTGGTGAAAAAGGTAAGAAATACCGCGCCCACTACGACAGCATCATGAACAAGCACTATACAAAGATAGGGATGGGAATAGCGGTTGATCCCGTTAAAAAACGGTATTACCTGACGGTCCATTACGGCACGGATGTTGTGGTGAAACCGGAATTCGCGGCCTGCAATTCAGCCCCCAATGCTCACAAGTTCTAGTCCTCCTTGAGTTTGCAGTTTTCGTCAAACTCCAGATTTATTCCAGCGTCGGAGATGCGGAAGTCATAGCCCCTGGTGTTGTACTCGACTCTTGCCACCGCGTCCGCCGCCGCTCCTTTTTTGAGGGCGATTTTCCAGAAGTCCGCAATTTTGCATTTTGGATCTTCCAAAAATTCCGATGGGTTTGTGGTCGGTGGGTCGCGGTCGAGGTCGATACCTTTATTGACGTAGCTGTATTCAGTATTCATCCCGCCGCCCATTCTGGTGACGTGGCGCCATTGTCCGGGGACGTACACTTCAGCCTGGACGGGTTCGTACCATTTGCCGGTGGTTGTGCCGCCCGCGCCGACCGGAGGGGCGTCCTTCGGGGGTTCCGCAAGTTCGCGGTAGAAATCGTAATCCGCGGTGGGTCTGTATTTTGCCGTGAGATCCATGGTGCCGTCGGCCCGGACATAATTGATGCTGATTTTGCCCAGTTTGGCGTTGGGGTCGATGTGTGAACGCATTTCATTGACCGCGGCAAACGGATCAAAACGGGACGGGTCCCCCTGCAGATCAAATGTTTCCTCCCAGGATGAGGTCATGGAAGTGATTCCGAAAATCAGTCCCGCGACTCCGCCCAGGATAAGAACCATCGTGACGACTACCGCGATTCCGCCGCCGCTTTTTTTATTGAAGAATGGATTGTTGAACTGTCCCATCGGCGAACCGGACGGTCCCCTCGGACCGGTGGGTCCTCCGAACTGGTTCCCGCTGAACTGGCTTCCCCCGAACTGATTATTTCCAAGGGAACTGAGATCGCTGTTTCCGGAAGGCATTTCACCGAACTGGTTGTTGTTTCCGGGTGATCCACCCCCGCCAAGTGTTGAAAGATTATTAATGTCCATTCCGTACATTTTTAATAACCCTTTTGCAAAGGGAATGTTCTTGATTTTTCCGAGGTTTTTCTGGATTTTCTCGCGGAATTCCGGAGGAAGATCGTTGAAATTGTCGTAATCTTTTCCGTTTACGGTGATTTTGGGCATAGGTGAAAGTTAGGTATCCCAATATTAGCTTGTTTCCGCCGAATAGTATATTTTTTCCTTCAGTTCTTTTACCTGGGCGAAGACTTTCCCGAATTTTTTTCTGATGGCATCGATGTCGTGGCCGACCACAATGGCCACTCCCTGGTGTCTTAGTGCCGAAATGAGCATCGGGCCGTCCGTTGTGGGAGAGTCACCCATGGCGATACCCAGTATTTTTCTCCTTTCGTCCGTGAACTCTTTGACGGCGAGTTTTTTTCTGTCGCCGAGCAGCGGTTTTCCTTTTACCCGGGGATG
>JAYRRV010000025.1:0-2635 GCA_041909955.1 Candidatus Altimarinota bacterium | reverse complement strand
TAGTTGAGTTTCCCGTTGAGGGGTCGCGGCCTTTGGTGTACCAGAAGTAAAACATCAGTGCCCCCACTCCAAGGGGAAGGAGAAGTCCCCAGTTATAGCCGAAAAAAAGAAATAATTTTGCATATCCAGGCGCCTGGTTAAAAATCTCTTCTGCTGAAGGGGGCGTGGGCTGCACGATTCCCTTCGGGAAGCCTCCGACGATGCTGAGTCCCTGTAGACTTCGCAGTGCGGGGTCGCCAGCTGATCTTGATGTCGGGAATGCGGTGTATTTGATGGTAGAGCCGTCCATGATTTCCGCTCTGCAATTCTGCTCCCGGGATCCGTAACTGCCGGTATAGCAGGTGCCTTTCAGCTGGCTGGGATCGATTGTCTTGGGAATGATAACCGTGGCTGACGCGTTCTGGATCGGAACTTCCCATTTGTCGCCGGTGGCGTTCCAGTAGATTTCGTCGTAGTTGTCGTAATTTCCCAACGCCTGTTCAGCTGTATAGCTGATCTTGTAGGTTACCACCTTGTTCACGTAGACGTCGGGGTCTCCAATCTTTACATTGATGTACTCGTCCTCATCGATCACCTCATAGTTCCAGGGTTTTCCCGTTTCGTCCGTAACACCGGTTATTCGCACCGGAATTTGTGATTGTTTTCCTTTCGTGTCCACGTATTTTACCGGAATAAGTCGGAAAATTCCGTGGTGCTGTTCCCGGCTGAAGTCCACGATGATCTGTTCGGTGACATCGATTGTGCTGTCGGTATTCACCCGGATGGTGGTGTCAAAATTCTGGATATTCCAGTTCCAGCCGTAAGCAAACGCGGTGGAGGCGCTAAAGACCTGGAGCAGCGAAAAAGCCCCAAGCGCTACGGAAGTAAGGTATTGCTTGAAGCTTTTGTTCATATTTGGAAGGCAAAAGGTAAAAGGGATGGGTGTCGGGTTCTGTTTATTCTTTTTTCTCTTCGCTGAAGGAAACTTTGACGTTTTTGCGTTCCTCCTCACTGTCGGTCTGGAAGAAGTCGCGGCGCTTGAAGTTGAACATTCCGGCAAAAATATTGTTTGGGAAGATTTCGACCTTGTTGTTGAAGTCGCGGACTGTTGCGTTGTAGTACCTGCGGGAGAGCTGGAGATGTTCCTCGATTTCTTTGAGGGTTTGCTGGAGATCGAGGAAGTTCTGGTTTGCCTTGAGGTCAGGGTAGTTTTCCGCCAGGGCAAAGAGGCTCTTTAACGTTCCGCTCAATGCGTTTTCGGCCTGGGCCTTATCCGCAAAGGTCCCGGCGTTCATGGCCATGTTGCGTGCCTTGATCACATTTTCAAGTGTGCCTTTTTCGTGTCCGGCGTACCCTTTGACCGTTTCCACCAGGTTCGGGATGAGATCATAGCGGCGTTTGAGCTGGGTTTCGATGTCTGCCCAGGCTTCGTCCACTTTGTTTTTCAGCTGAATAAGTCCGTTATAGACAACGATGGCAAAGAAAGCGATCAGGACGACGGCTCCAAGAATAATCCAACCGGTAGTGTTCATAGGTTCAGGTTAAAAGATCATGAGTATTATAGGTGCTGCGACCTGTTTTGGAAAGGGTTCCCTTAGCAGCAAGCTTCCGCCGTCCGCTTCTTGACAAAAAGGTGTTTGTCAGTATTATACTGATCCGAATTTTAGCATTATGACAAAAGCATTATCTCCAGATGAGGCGTTGCGATTCGTAGAGACGGAATCCCATTCCCGTGAACGCGGTGATGAACCCGTTATCAATGAAAGAATTCTTCGAGCACTTCGTGATAAGCTTCTTCATGATGCGGCTTCCAACAAATACGCCCGCCTGGAGGATTTTGACCTCAACAGTTTGAGCGGGCTTACGTTGAGTCAGGCGCTCATTCATTTTCCAAAGTTGCTGGATATCATGGATGATGTCCTGGCGAAGGTTTCCTTAACGGTTTCCGATGCCGTTGTTTCCGATGAACGCGGAGAGGAATATACGCAAAAGGAAACGGCCGAGAGAGGACTTGAGTTTGCTTTGCTCCTTAAGAGGTTCGGTATGTGGTTTTACCGTGCAGGCCAGATTCCCAAAGCTCTGAAAGCTTTTAAGGGATCGCTGGAGTTTTTGGGCGATGATACCGATATTTACCGTACAATGGGTGATATTTATACCGGAATGGGAAATTTCCGAGATGCCCTGGTTTGTTATGAGTGCGCTTTCAGATTTGCTCCCGAGAATCCGGGTATTGTCCGGAGGCTTGCCGATGTTCATGTGAAAATGGGTGAGATGTTCGTTCCAACGGACAGGGAACAGGCATGCCGTCATTTTGGTGAAGCGCTTGGGTATATAGAAAATTATCTCCCGGCGCTTTGCGGGTTGGGTGATGCCGCTTTTTTGGACAAGAGGTATGATCAGGCGCATACCTATTTTGAAAGGGCGCTGGAGGTGGATCCCAGCAGTGTCCGTGCTCTGAACGGTTTTGCCAATGTTCATTCAGTGTACGGGGACAAGGACGAGGCAGAGTGTTTGTTTGAGGAGGCTTTGGCGAAGAATCCGGTGTATTTTCCAACACTCTTTGATTATGCCTATTTTAATCTTCACCAGCGGGAAAACTTTCGCCGCGCCTTGGAGTATGCGAATCGCGCCATTCTTATCCAGTCGGGGAGCGTTG
>JAYRRV010000024.1:0-4308 GCA_041909955.1 Candidatus Altimarinota bacterium | reverse complement strand
TTCTTCCCATGCGTGATCCTATCACCAATATTTCTCCGCTCGACGGCAGATATGACAAAAAAGTTGATGGGTTACGCAAGTATTTTTCGGAATCGGCTCTCATCAGATACCGTATTTATGTGGAAATTGAGTGGTTTGTTTTTCTCTGCAATGACCTAAAGCTTGAGGGGACAAAAATATGGACCGCCAAGGAGCTTAAGCATATTCGTTCCATATATGAGTATTTTGACGTTGTAGCAGCCAATCGCGTGAAGGAAATCGAGAAAACCACAAATCATGACGTCAAAGCCGTTGAATATTATATAAAGGAAAGCCTTCAGGGTGCGGCATTTGCGAGGTATTTTGAATTCATTCATTTTGCCTGTACTTCTGAGGATATCAATAATCTGGCGTATGCTTTAATGGTGCGTGATGCGTTGACGGAAGAGATCTTTCCTGTTCTTACAGGGTTGTTGCAGGATCTTGGGAAGCTTGCAAAGAAGTATAAAAGTGTTCCAATGATGGCGAGAACTCATGGCCAACCTGCTACTCCAACAACATTGGGTAAGGAGTTCGTCAATGTTGTGGCGAGAATCCAGCGGCAAAAGAAATATTTGAAAACTGTAAAGATTTTTGGGAAAATGAATGGTGCTGTCGGAAATTTTAATGCCCACGCTGTAGCTTATCCTAACATAAAATGGACAGACGTGAGTAAAAATTTTATTCACACTTTGGGGCTGGACGTTAATTTGTATACGACCCAGATTGAACCCCATGATTATCTTGCGGAACTTTTTGACGGCATTCGCAGGGTGAATACCATTCTTATTGATCTTAACCGGGACTTGTGGACCTACATAAGCCTTGGATATTTTAAGCAAAAGCTTAAGGAAGGGGAGGTCGGTTCCTCCACCATGCCTCACAAGGTCAATCCCATCGATTTTGAGAACAGCGAAGGAAACCTTGGTATGGCGAATGCGCTCCTTGGTTATTTTTCTGAAAAGTTGCCTATTTCCAGAATGCAGAGGGATCTTACTGATTCTACGACCTTGAGAAATTTGGGTTGTGCATTTGGATATTCACTTCTTTCGTATAAAAATTGTATACAAGGATTGAATAAGCTGGAGTTGAATAAAGAAATTATACAACGTGACTTGGATAATTCATGGGAGCTTCTCGCCGAACCAATCCAAACCGTGATGAGAAGGTACAAGATTGAAAAACCTTATGAAAAGTTAAAGGAACTTACAAGAGGTAAGGTTGTCAATCAACGAACGATTCAACAGTTTATCGAGAAGCTTAAGATTCCAGCTGATGTGAAAAAGAGGTTGAAAATGTTGACGCCTTCCAAGTATATTGGCCTGGCTACCGAACTTGTTGATTCTTACCCCTATGATTCTCTCTGACCGTGATATTAAAGCCCGCATTTTGAAGGGCGACATTGTTGTCGAATCTCCTCAAAACGACCATCTGGGAAATATTCATGCTTCTTCCCTGGATTTGCGTCTCGGGAAGTATTTTAAGATCTATGATCACACGAAATATTCCGTTTTGGACCCCCTTCAGCCGGAAACTTTCAGGGACATTGCCCGTCTGATAGAGGTTGATGACGAAAGAGTTCCCTTTATTGTTCAGCCAGGTGAGTTTGTGCTAGGGGTTACCATGGAAAAAATCAAGATTTCCGATGATCTTGTCGCCCGTGTTGAAGGGCGCAGTTCACTTGGTCGTCTTGGTATTATTATCCACTCGACCGCTGGATTTGTGGACGCAGGGTTTGAAGGCACCATTACCCTGGAGATAACCAATATTAATAGGATGCCGGTTGCCCTTTATCCGGGTATGAGAGTTTGTCAGTTGGCGTTTGAAGAAATGAGTTCACCGGCAGAAGTTCCTTACCACAAAAAGGGAAGCTCGAAATATCAGGGACAGGTGTATCCGGAGGAAAGTAAGATTGCGACTGATCCCGAGTTTTTCAAAAGAGTCCTGAAGAGGGGTTAATCGGGTGTTCGGTTTCTGTGGTGTTTTAGCCGACTTTTTCTTTCTGTTCCGGTGTTTGTGCTGAAGGTTCGTTCAGGATTCTTTGCAGCGTTTGCGGGTCGATTTTGCGGTACACCCCTGTCTTTTCAGGGTTGAATTCGATGTCTTCTCTGGCTTTCAGTCTACGGTAATCAAGTCTCAGCTGTTCAAGAGTGTCTTGTGTAAAGTACATCGGCTCGCTTTCATCAGGTTCCCTCATGTTTTTTCCTTCAACGATCCTTATTGAGCCATTAGCGGTATTTTTGTTGGTGATGGTTTTGATTCCTCCGGAGTTTGGCAAAAATGCCTTAACTGTTAAAGAAGGTATCCCTCTCAGTTTGTCCCGTAAGTGAAAGTAATAATCCCCGTAACGGTAGGGGGCATCATCTTCAGGGGAGGATGAATTGTCGTTTTCTTCAAGGCCGTGCATCGACATAATTGTTTGGGTTAACAATTAAAACCGATATTAACCTGAATTATAGCAGTTTTTTGCTTGTCTGCAACGGTTCGGTGCTACCGTATTCGTTCCAGCTCTTTTCTTCTCTGGATTCTGTACAGTATGTCTTCCCGCGTCAGCCCCATCTGCAGACGTATCTTTTCGATTCGTTCAAGAACTTCCGCAGAGATCGGATTGACTTTCTGTTGTTCGTTTTGTTTGCCGTATCCCATAAGATTCGCGGTGACCGGATCCAGGTAAACTTCCCAATGTTCGTCCAATTCACGGAGCCTTGTAGCCCCCGGTTCGCCTCCCTCGACGTCCTGAACAAGTTTGAGCTTTCCGTCCGATGTTTTTATGTTGGAAAGCAGGTACAATCCGTCGAGCGCAAAAAATTCTTTTATGAACCGTGGCGAAACTGCTCCCTCATGCGTTTCAGTAGTATCGAGTTCGAATTTTCTGAGGAGTTCCCTTTCTTCACGTGTTTCAAGTCCCGGAATTCTGGCATAGAATTCCAGGCTTACTCCTGCTTCGCCTCTCATGCTCTGTGCTTTTTCGTTCAAGTGGTATGGGTCTGTTTTTACGTGGTATGCGTCTGTTTCAAGTTTTTCTCGTACAACGTAAGTTTCCGGGGTTATGGCAATTTTTCGGTCTAACATATTTTTAGAAAATATAATTAATTTATTGCAAATTTTGATTTTTTGAACGGATACTAATTATTTTTAAAAAGGAATGCAAGATTATTTGGATCTTTGAGTACCCGATAACTATTTATCCCTTTATTTCTGCGGAAAAGTTCGGTAGAATTTAAGGGTCTTGTTTTCTAATTTTTATGTTTCATCCGGTTGACGCCAAGCAGTCGTTTCCTCAAATGGAAGAGAAGATTTTGAAGTTTTGGGAGGAACAGAAGATTTTTGAAAAATCTGTAGAGGCCAGAAGAGAGAAAAAGAAGTATGTGTTTTTTGATGGTCCTCCTTTTGCGAACGGTTTGCCTCATTACGGGCATATTATGGCCAATTCTTTGAAGGATGCCGTGACCCGCTACTGGACCATGAAGGGTTTTTATGTTCCGCGTACCAATGGTTGGGATTGTCATGGACTTCCCGTGGAGTATGAAATTGAGAAAGAGTTAGGTCTGAGCGGAAAAAAGGATATTGAAAAAATGGGTGTCGAGGCTTTTAATTTGAAATGCCGTGAGAGCGTGTTCCGCTACACCAAGGAGTGGGAGATTTTGCTGAAGCGTATTGCCCGCTGGGTGGATTTCAGCCAGAGCTACGCGACGCTCGACAATAACTACATGGAGTCCATCTGGTGGGTGTTCGGGCAGATCTGGAAGAAGGAGATGGTGTACGCCGGTTACAAGAGCATGCATATTTGTCCGCGCTGTGAGACTCCGCTTTCCAACTTTGAGGTAAGTCTTGGGTATAAGGACGTTACCGATCTTTCCGTGATCGCCAAGTTTAAACTGGTTGATGAAGATGCTTACATCCTGGCATGGACGACCACTCCCTGGACCCTTCCGGGAAACGTGGCGCTTTGTTTCGGCCCGAAAATCGAATACGTAAAAGTCGGCGTGAAGTATGAAGACGAGCGTGAAGAGGTTTATATCGTGGCCAAGGACCGCGTGGAAGCTCTTTTCAAGGACATGAATTACAACGTCCTTGAAAAGGTGGATCCCAAAAAGATGGAGGGACGCGGGTATGTTCCGCTTTTTGATTTTTACAGGGATGAAGTGGCCAAGAGCGGTACCGGATACAAGGTGGTGCTTGATCCTTACGTTTCCACCGAAGAGGGTACTGGGGTCGTTCACATTGCTCCGATGTTTGGTGAGGAAGATTACAACGTGGCACAGAAATACCGCTTGCCACTCATCCAGC
>JAYRRV010000023.1:0-3296 GCA_041909955.1 Candidatus Altimarinota bacterium | reverse complement strand
AGAGAGCGGTCAGTGAGTACAGCGATCTTCCTTCATCCATAGCCATCCGCAACGCTCTGCTCGCAGATGTGAAGGAGTTCAGCGGCAAATACAAACAGATGGATGATATTACCCTGATTGTATTGAAGAAAACCCAATAAGTGTGTGCCTTAGCCTGAAAGGAAGAATGTGATGTAACTGGTGGTTGATGTTACCGGCTCCTTGGTGTAGTCCTGTGAGTTTTTGTTGAGGTAGATCTGTAGTTTTGATTTTTTCAGTTCCTGAAGCGACTTCATGATGAACAAAATATTGACGGAGTCGCAGTTGTCGGGCTGGTTCAATTCCAGGATTTTTTCCGGATTGTCCTGTTTCAGGGCGGCGATGGTCTGCAGGTCTTTTTGATGCGCCTTTTCTGCGTTGAGATAGTGTGAAAAATCGGAGCTTTCCACAATGAGGGTTTTTGGTTTTTGGGATTGTTTGTTGAGAAATGTTATCAGTTCGTCGAGGTCGTCTTTTTGCGCATCGCTTCTGATGAGGACCGGCGTTATTTGGGCATTTGGCCAGAGTGCAGCGATAAAAGGGATGGGGGTTCCTACACCGTGTTCGAACGAAATAAATGCATCACCGCTTCCAGCGTTAGCCATTTTTTCCCGAGCACTGACGTCAGGTGGTGATACCCTGGTCGTCCCCGTTGCCGTTTTTAGCGGCGAATCGATGAAGGAAATTTGCGTCCTTCCTCTGTCGAAGTGGTCTGGTGAAAGGATATAGATGTTATCGTAATCGTTGTCTTTGAGCTGGAACAGGGTTTGGGCCATAACATCTGCGGCCAGTTGGTGGTGGGGGACTGCCGTTCCCCAGACGGTCGTCAGGTTTTTCTCCGGCCGGTTATTTTTTATTTTGTCGATAATGTATGAATAAAAATCAGGGCTCATCTGGTTTTGGATCGAGATGACTTTTTCAGCTTGTGCGCTTGTTTGGTCTGTGCAGGAATTCATTACCGCAATCGTTCCTATCAGCAGACCGGTCAGAAAGAAACGGCCCGGGTTTTTGACCGGGCCGTTTCTTTCAATACTCTTTTGAAGTTTCGTTTCCTTCATATCCTTCATGGTGCGGTTATTTTACCAGGAGGTCCTGGTAGTAGAATGGTGTTTCCGGGAGGTTACCTTGGTCGACTTTGGCTTTCCAGTCGTCGTCTGTATATCGGTTTCCGCTCAATGGGCCAGTGAGTTCAAAATGACGGTACGCGACACCAATGACTAGGCGAGGGGTGCCCTGATCGGAGACGAACGCGAGCATGATGAGTGGGTTGCCGGTAGCCTCATAAAGGATTTGGCCGCTTACTCCGTCGGTGTGAATGTCGGCGATGAGTGCCGGTTTCTTATCCTTTGCCTGAATTTCTTCTCCCGCGAATGGAGAGATCAGGTTGGATATGTTGTAGAACTTCGTGCGAAGCTGTTCGTACTCTTCGTCGGTGATTTTTTCGTTCGTGAGTTCTTTTCCGGCGAGCGTTTGGTAGAACTTGAGGTTTTCCATGAATCCTTCAAATCTCCAGCTGACGTCATCATCCAGAAGTCCTCGCGATTCCAGTCCTTCCCTCGTAAATTGCGTGAGTGCGATCATGCGTGCCCAGAACTCCATATCGGGTTCCACGAAACCTTTGACGATTTCGGCAGGGGGCAACTCTTCGCCCGGTCCGCCCCCAAGTTCGGCATAGCTCTGTTTGGCGTACAGCAGGGTGTCATGCTTGAGTTCACTGTATGAACCCAGAACCGTTTGCAGGTTCTTGTTGACGTAGAGGGTTCCCTGCATGAATGCCGGGTATCCTTTGCCGTAGTCCTGGAGGAGCGGGGAGAGCGTCCACAACCATCCGCTGGAGATGTTTCCGAGCCATTCCTGCGCTGTCATTTTGTCCAGGTCGGTTTTGATGGTCATGAGTTTTGTCCAGAGTTCATCGCCTTTGAGTCCTGATTGACCGCTTTTTTCAATCCAGTCCGGAAGGAGGGATTCAACTTTTTTGCTTCCCATGGCTCCCGCCACAAAAAGTGCGGTAGGCATGCTTGGGAGCTGGATATCCGTTTTCTCGGCGCCCGCGGTCATCTGGTTTAGCACCCAGGCGTCAAAGGTGAATTTTTGTCCGAATAATCGAAACCCTTTGGTCTGGAGGAGGAGGTCATCTTTCGTTCTGTTCCCCATGTTTTCGTCTATGATAATTTCCGAAAGGATTCTTGGGGAAGGAAGTTCCGCCGCCGCTGTCTTTACTTTTTCAAAGTTGGACGGATCGAACACCATACTGAGCGAAGCGTTTGATCCCAGGGCTTTTTCGTATGCGCCGCTGAATTGTTTGAAGGTGATGTCGTCTGATGCTCCGGCGATGAAATCGGTGGTGTCGGAGAGTTTTGCCCATTCTTTTTCCACACCCGATTCTTTGATCAGAGAAGTCAGTACGGCGGAATCTTCGAGTCCCGCCTTAGATCCAAATGGTAAGCTTTGTCGTCCAAAGAACATCATGGATCTGAAATAGGAACGGAGCATGGAGTTTTCCGTATAGTGGCTGCGGGGGGTGAATTGCGTATAGTCGTTTGTTTTTTTCGGGTCATAGATACTGAACAACGGAGGGGTCGCCGTACCGTCGGCTTTTACGGCAAGTTTGATCTCCCCCTGGATCTTTTGGTAGGTGTCCCGGTCAAAATTATCCTTGTAGGCTTCGAGGTTTTTCAGAAACGCGGCTTCTGTTTTATCCACCGTCTTGTCCTGTTCAGCCCATGGATCTTCCCCTTCGGCGTAATAGGTGGTCGGTTTTGAACCGGCATTGGTTTCCAGAAGGACTTTTCCAATGGTGAGGTAAGCCGCAACGCGCTGGAGCGATGCTTTTACTTCAGGTTTTTGTTCATTTTTCAAATCTTCGAAAGCTTTTTTTTGCAGGGGGTTGATGACGTTCACCAGCAGGGGGTGGAGTTTGTATTCTTCAAGCCTTTTGAGGTAGCGGTCGAAAAAGACGTGATAGGTATGGAGAACAACGTCCGAGTTTATATAAATGGCGTTTACCGGCACGCGTTCGCCTGCAATTCCGGATCCCGCAAAGGAGGAAAAGAGCCCGGTCATGTAATCTGGCGGCAGACGATAATCTTCGAGCGAGAAGCTGCATCCTTGGTTTTTATCGACAAGTCCTTTGGTGAAACAGAATTTCTCGGCATCCTTAAAGTTGTCTAAAATGAGGAACTTGTTCGTTTTGAGAAATTCCATCTGTCCGGCGCTGAGTTTAGTGCTCAACGCTTTTTCCATCAACTGGAGATTCTTTGCCTTGGATGCATCGGATT
>JAYRRV010000022.1:0-2918 GCA_041909955.1 Candidatus Altimarinota bacterium | reverse complement strand
TGACTGGTCCACATTTGAAAGCGGGGGCGCATTTATGAAATCCTGGGGACATACCGCGCTCACTTTGGGCGTGTTAAAAGGTGTTGGAGGTGGTGTTGGCATGGCCCGTGAATACAGAGCCGCAAAGGCACTTAAGGGAATGTCCGAGGAGGCCGCGGCAGCCAGCAGATATATGCCCGGCGGCGCCAGCGCCGCCGCGGGTGACTTAGCCTGGTGGGCCGGCAGAACGACCGCTGAATCAACCGCTCTTACAGGTCTTGCGTGGGCGCAGGCCAAAATGTCCGGGAAACCTTTCGGCAGCAAGGAGGCGTTCAGATCTTTCGGTGAGAATGTCGTGTTCTCGGTTTCCATCGGTCTTTCCCATGGAATCACCGGTTCGGGTCACGAAACAGCAAAGCAGAAACCTAAATCACAAACCGAAAGGGATCTCATCGAAAGCATTGATAAGGCGTCCAGTCTCGATCTGCAGGCGGAAGCCGCCCGCCAAAAAGCCGCGGAGGCAAAAAAAGCGGGCTCCCCCGATGCGGCAAAACTTGAGGCGGAAGCTAAGAGGGCTGAGTCCGAAGCCAAGGGGGCAGAAGTGGATGTTCGGCGCGCCGAAGCAAAAAACCGGGTGGCCGAACTTGCGGAAGTGCAAAAAACCATTGATGCTATGAAAAAGGAACTTGAAAGAACCGATCTCTCCGCCGAGGAACGTGGGAGGCTCAAACAACTCGTGGAACATTTTGAAAAAGCAAAAACCAACGGTGAAGAGCTGGTGAAGGCTGAAAGAGCTCTGTTCGAGGAGCACCGTGTGATCGAGGTCCCCGATCCGGCGAATCCCGGAAAAACCAAGAAGGTCGACCTGTTTGAACACTACAACAGTAAGAATTTCGCCTATTCCAAGGAGATGGTGGACCTCATGAACAACTACGACAAACTCAAAAAGGAAGGTCCTAAAATCATCAAGCACGGAGGCGATGAATTTGTCATTTTGCACGCGGGTCCCGACGGAAAAGTCCAGATGTTTTTTGGTGACGTGGGAAACATGGGCCCGACAAATGAGTTTGCCCTTAGGGTAAAAGGTCAGGACGCCAACATGGTCGACCTGTATCTTCACGAGTTTTCACAAATTGTCAGGCAACGTTTTAAACCGGGTGAGCCGGTGGACGGCCCCGCACTGTTGAACGATATAAAAAATAATCTTTCGAAAAAATATTTTGGCATAGAAACGAAAGCAGAATTTGATGCCTTGGCAAAACAGTGGGGACTTGAAGGTACCTGGGCCGACTATCAGACCAACATGGGAAATGCCCGCATCCTGGCTGGTTTCAGAGGCAGTTCCCGCGGTCTGCAAAAAGAGTTTGCGGAAATGTACGGCGACAAATCCAGCGATCCGGCGCAAGTGAATAAAGACTTTGCCGCATTCATCGAGTCAAAGATCCAGGGCCTCGACAGCGGTTCACCTCCGCTTACGGATGTTTTACGACAGAATCTTGCCGCCATGAAAGAAAAGGGCGCGCTCGCGGATCTCTTCCCTGTGGGGAGTGAGTTCAATGACGTCGGCAGAATGAATCCGGCGACACTCGAAAAAATTCTTTCCAAATCGGCCGCCGAACGTACCGCTGAGGAAAACATGATGATCTATTTTGCGCTCCAGCGGGTGGACACGGCGAAGATTGAAACGTTGTCAGGAATGGATGCCGCCGGGACTCAGGCAGTCCGTGACAGATTCGGAAAACTCCGCCAGCCCGCGGACATGTCCACGCTCATGGATTTCCAGATGGCGGGCATAGATGTTCCACGGTTTGAAGGAAGGGACTTCAATACGGCCGACATGAAATTTTTCCTCGATCATGTTTTGGAACACGGCCTGCATGAGGCGAAAAAACAGAAGGACAAGGCGGATATTTACCGAAGCGAAAATCCTTTCGACTCCCACGGTGAAATACGAGCGGACCATCCTGATGCGGCAAAGATGAAAAAAGCGCATGAAAAGGCGAAAGAGGATAAGAAGGCCGATGTTATTGCCGAGACGCAGAAGAGTATTCAAGAAGCCGAAAAGAAGATTGACGCACTTTTGAAGGAGATGCGTTCACTCAGGGAAAGGGGTACCCTCACAGAAGCGGACGAAAAACGGCTTGCGGACATGATCAGGGAGTCCGATGCCCTCATTCAGAAAATTAACGCCGATAAGTACAAAGATGCCGAAACAGGTGCCGACCGACCGGGCAAATATAACCAGGACATCGCGTTCTGGATGCGCGGTCGTGACGGGAAACCGATCGAAAAGGAACATCAGGTGTACCGCGAGTTTGTCATCGACATGCATAACACCGGCGCCATCAACGGCCAGAAAGGCTATGCCACCACTGACGCCGCCATGCGCACGATCGCCGAGTTTATGATGGCGAGATTCCCCGGGGCTACATCGATTATCAGAACGGGCGGAGGTGCTTTTAAACTGGTGTATATGGATGGGCGGCAGCTTCCGCAATCCAACGGTCAACCGATAGGTATCGTTGAGCACCAGGCCATGATCAGGGCGGCTTTGCCGGAACTCAACATAGCCGTCCAGAAGGTTATTGCTGCCGACGCCAATACTGTAGTTGACGGAAGTGTGCGGGATGCTACAGAATCATTCAGGAAGCGCGGGGGTGTTCCTTCCCCGGTGGGACAGGTTGATCTCATTTCTTCCCAGGACATGAATGCGGCGCAATTTGGCGGGGCCAGAGACCGCATGAAATCACCGGTCACACTCTACAATATTGTGGAGGGACGAAAATTGCCGCACGAGGTGACTCCGGCCCAGGGACCTGTTCACATCCCCCCTGTTCCGAAGGCCCAGCCGAAAGCTATCCCGAAGGCCGCTTAAACACACTAAATTATTATATATTTCTCAATTACTATGGAATCCGTATCACAACACCCCGTTGACT
>JAYRRV010000021.1:0-8310 GCA_041909955.1 Candidatus Altimarinota bacterium | reverse complement strand
CCTTCCCTTTTTGCCTCCTCACCGATCAGGCGGGCCACGTCCCCCACCGTGACCAGGACGTCGGCGCGTTTCCTTGCGTGTTTTCCAACCTCACGGTGAAGATTTTCGGTCTGCTCTCCCAGCTCGTTCATATTTCCCAAAACGGCAACCTTTCTGTCCGGGGCCACCTCCATAAGGAGATTCAAAGCCTCCTTCATCGCGTCCGGCGATGCATTATAGGTGCTGTCCAGAATGGTACTCCCCTTCACGCCCGGAATCATGCTCATTCGCCCCGGAGGAGCCGTAAATCCCTTCAGGGCATCCACACACTCCTGGAGAGTAAATCCCTGGGTCAGTCCCACGGCTATGGCTGGTAAAAGGACATAGGTCTGATAAGCACCGAGAAGGGAAAAATTCCCCGTAACGATCTCCCCTTTATATTGGATCGTGCAGCTGATTCCCTGAAGGGTGCTTTCCCCTTGGAGCACGCGAACATCGGCAATTTCGGAACCTCCATAAAATATTTTTCTGCACTTCAGGGTGTCGCGAAGCGCGAGGATATAAGGATCGTCGGCATTCAAAATGGCTATGCCCTTTTCGGGAAGAGCTTCGACAAGTTTTTTCTTTTCCAGAAAAATATCGTCAAGGTCCTTGAACTGCCCCTCCCCGAGATGCACGGGTTTAATGTTCGTCAGCACGCCGATCTGAGGCTTTACCAGACGCAAAAGGTTTCCCATATCCCCCGGTTTGTCCACTCCCATTTCCAGCACCATCATCTGCAAATGTTTGCCGCCGACAAAAGCTTTCCAGACCGCTTTTCCAAGAATGGGGAGCCAGTCCATGGCTGAGGAAAACCCCGACGGCTGTTCCAGAATAGCCAAGGGAAGGCCGAATTCACTGTTAAAACTTTTTTCGTTGCGAATAATGGCGTAGCGGGAGCGTAACAGCGTGTACACCGCATCTTTGGTACTGGTCTTGCCAACGGACCCGGTCACCCCGATAACAAAGGGTCTCAGCCGTTTCAAGCGGACCCTCGCCAGTGTGGCCAAAAAGCCCAGGACGCGTTTTCTCAAAAATGTCTTCATAAGGCTTGAAAACAGGCTTCAAACATAGCAAAATGGAACAAGAAAATCAATGAATCCCGGCCTATCTTTTAACGCTTCATAAGGATGAAAAAAGCCCTCGCACTACTTCTTATCTCATCAATATTTATGGCAAACGGATGCACCTCAGAAACGACAATAAACAACTCAATACTCTCCTCAAAGACAAAAGAGCCGGCAAGACCTCTCCTCACCGCCTGCCCGCCTCTCAAAGACCCTCAGGTTGAGCCTCCTAAAAAAGGCGATACAGTCGCCGTTCTGGACACGGATTTCGGGACCATCAAGTTCCGTCTTTTTACCAAGGACGTTCCAACGCTCTCCAAGAATTTTATCGAACTGGCCAAGTCGGGAAAATACGACAACTCTCCTTTCCATCGCGTCGTTCAGGGATTCATGATCCAGGGCGGGGATTTTACCAATCATGACGGCACCGGAGGCCACAGCTATCTTGGGCCGGACAAGGATCTTGCAAATGAAATCGTGCCTTCGCTTCATCATCTTTGCGGTACCGTGTCTATGGCGAAAACCAGCGCTCCGGTATCCATCGGAAGCCAGTTTTTCATTGTCACGGGGCTTGAAGGAGCCGCATTCCTGGACGGCGGGTACTCCCCGATCGGACAGGTGTACGAAGGAATCGACGTCGCCGGAAAAATCGAGGCGCTCCAGATCCCGGATACCGAACTGCCAAGCCAGACCGTCAACGTCAAAAAAGTCACCATCACAACTTTCGGCGATGAACAAACGAGTACGGCTCAAAATTAGCGGCCGCGTCCAGGGCATTTGCTACAGGGCTGAAACACAAACAGTGGGCACTGGGCTGGGGCTCAGCGGGTACGCACAAAACAATCGTGACGGAACAGTCACGGTTGTTGCCATTGGTGAGGAAAAGAACCTGGAAAAGCTTGTTGAATGGTGCCGCAAAGGGCCAGCGGGTGCCCGGGTCGACAGAATCGAGACCGTTTATGGTGAACCCGCCCCTGACGAAGAGTTCAACGGATTTGAAATACTCTAGGAACTAAAACCCAACAAAAAACCCCGCCTGGGCGGGGTTGAATGATCGAACAACAAGAAGAACTATTTCTTTGCGACCTCGACAAACTTGGAGAAAACTTCAGGGTTGTTGACGGCGAGCTCGGACAAAATCTTACGGTCTACCAGAACCTTGTTCTTCAGCAAACCGTGCATGAGGCGGCTGTAACTAAGGTCTTCTGCGCGGCAGGCGGCGTTAATGCGGGTAATCCAGAGCGAACGCATGTCTCGTTTGCGGGCTTTGCGTCCCACATAGCTGTTTTGACCGGCTTTGTTGGAAGCATTCTTTGCCCACTTGACGATGCGGCTGCGGAGATTCTTGTAACCTTTGGTGGATTTGAGGAGCTTCTTGTGTCTTCGGCGTGAAGCAACACCACGTTTAATGCGAGTCATGTCGTTGGAAGAGAATAAATAATATTAATTGGAGTAAGGAAGAAGTTTCTTCATGTTGGCTTCGTCCTTGGCGAAAAGCCCCATTCCGCTCTTGTGGAGCTTCTTCTGGCGCTTGGACTTGTTAAAAAGCAGATGTTTTTTTCCAGCCTTGTTGGCAATAAGTTTACCCGTTCCGGTTACCTTAAACCGCTTTTTGCTTGCGCTGTGCGTCTTGAGTTTCATAAAAAATTATTTAAGTGGCACGAGAACCATGAACATTGAATTTCCAAGCTTTCTGGGAGCCTCTTCGACCTGGGCGACATCTTTAAGCCCGTCGATGAACGCTTTCATTTTCTCCCTTCCGATGTCGGCATGCGACGCTTCCCTTCCCCTGAACATCAGGGTGACCTTTACGCTGTTGCGGTCCTTGAGAAACTTTTCGGCCTGGCGGATTTTGGTTTCCAGGTCATGCTTGTCGATGCTGTAACTCAGGCGGATTCCCTTCATTTCCCCCTGTTTCTGCATCTTCTTATGCTTTTGCTCGATTTTGTTCTGCCGGTACAGATATTTTCCGTAATCCATGAGTTTGCAAACCGGCGGAACGGCTTTCGGAGCAACTTCCACCAGATCGAGGCCGCGTTCGGAAGCCAATTGCATAGCCTCATCCAGGGTTTTTTCACCAAGCTGCTCATCATCCTCGTCAATGAGTCTGACGTTTGGCACACGAATCTGTCTGTTGATCCTCAGTTGCTTGCTAATACCTGAAAAGCTTAAAAAATAGCAAAAACGGCAAAATTGCTCCAGGATAATAGGGTAAAGTTCATGGCAAGTCAACACGAGAGCGCGGTTGGATGGACAAATTCACCCCGGCAATTATAATGTGAGCTCATTGACTCCACTCATGCCACAGGAAAAACACCAGAACGAGGTTGAGCTTGGGCTGATACATGAAGCCCTCAACGGTGAAGAGGAGGCGTTTATTCACCTGTATCACCAACATGTTTCGCAACTCTACCGTTTTGTGTACTCAAAACTCAATAATCAGCAGGACGCTGAGGATCTTACGTCGGAAACCTTTTATCAGGCCCTGAAAAACCTTTCGAATTTTTCGGGAAAATCAACATTCAAAAACTGGCTTTACGGGATAGCAAAACACCTGATCCTGGCCAAATACCGGGAACGGTACAGTCAGTCGACCGTGGAGCTCGACGAGAATGTTGCGTTCGGTGAACATGAAATCCATGAGGATCCGGCCGAGAATCAGAAAAAAGCAGAGATGCTGAATGCCATTCTGAAAGAACTCCCCCAAAACTACCGCAGCGTATTGGAATTGAGGTTCCTGAAAGGGTACACTGTCGTCGAAACCGCGGACGCAATGGGAATAACCGAGGAAAACGCCAAAGTGCTACAGCATCGCGCGCTGAAAAAGGCCAATCAGCTCTCGTTTGCTCGGAATACGGCTTAAAACTGTAACCCCCCCAACACTCAACGGTTGCCTATGCATAAACCATCTTCACAATTTATCGGGAAACTCGAAAGCGAACTCAGACTGGCGTATCGTGCGCAATACCGAAACGCCGCGGCCCCAAAACCCCTCGGGAAGCTTTTTGCGTTCCTCGTCCCGGCATTTTCGGGACTGCTGGTCATTGCGATACTTATGGTAAATAACGGAAGCAGGACAAATCCCTCAAATATCCAGGCAGGCAATGGGGATATCAACGAAGAGAGCCTGGTGACCTTCAACGAGGGTGCCGAAGAGGAAGCCGTTGCACAGGCCTTTGACAATGAAGAGTTAAACCGCATCGACAGCGGAATACAACTTATCGCCCAAGCAAATTACTAAACCCCATGAATAAAACAACACTCCGGACAATAAGAAACACGGTCATCCTTGCGGCTCTCATGCTTCCGGCCTTTGCGTCCGCCGAGTCTTATTCCGGAGATGGGGTGGGGATGGAAGGGGTGAAATCCGTTCAGATAGTGGCGCTTGAGCGTATTGATGTCCAAAAGGCAAAAGAAACACTTGCGACAAGCCTGGACCAGTTGGAGACCCATTTCCTGACGACCAGGCAAAAGGCCGCCGCTCTTCAGAAACTGACCGAAAACACGGGGGCGGACATCGTACAGACCATCGACGGATACTTGTCGCAGATCAAGGCCCTCAAGAGCAGGGCGGCGGAGGCCAAGACCGGGATCGAGCTGAAAGCGGTAGCCAACGATGTTCACGACCTCATCATGGACGCAAAATTTGAAGTGAAAAAAAATATCGGCACGCGTGTGGAAACCCGGATAGATCGGTTTACGGAAAAAAATGATGAACAGAAGGCTCTTTTTGAACGGGCCCGGAACAGGGTGGAAAAAATGAGACCGGAGGGAAAAGTCCCTCAGGATTTGGAGAAGAATCTGGAAAGCTGCCGCACGCTCATGCTTCAGGGTGAACAGAATTTAAAGGATGCAAAAAGCAAACTGGTAGAAATGAAAACTCTTCCCAGAACCCAGCGCGAACAGGGCGTAAAGCTCATGAACGAAAGTATCAAAAACGTGCAGAACGCCCGCATGACATACGGTCAGGCGAGGCAAAATTGTCCAAAAGTGATGAAGGAAATCAGAGGCCTTAAATAATGAGGCTACGCATACTCTGCCCTTCCCTGGAGAGCGCGCGAAAGTGTTAATTCATCGGCATAATCAAGATCGCCTCCTGCGGGAAGTCCCCGGGCGATACGGGTGATCCGGACATTAAAGGGCTTCAGAATCCGCAACAGATACATGGCAGTGGTTTCCCCTTCAAGGCTCGGATTGGTGGCCAAAATGATCTCGATGCCTTCCCCTGTTTCCTGAGGCTCGGTGCCCCTGATCCTCTGCAGCAGCGCCTCAATTTTAATCTGCTCCGGGCCGATTCCGTCGACCGGGGAAAGAACACCGTGAAGCACATGATAAGTGCCATGGAATTCAGAAGTTTTTTCCAGGGCCATGACATCCAAAATATCCTCAACGACACAAATCTGGTTTCGTTTTCTCATGGGATCCGCACAGATGAGGCAAGTCTCCCCTTCGGCAATATTCCAACAGGTCTGGCAGAACTGCAGGCCTTTTTGAAGGCCGCTAATGGCGTCCGCCAGCCCCTGGACCCTCATGTGTGGAGAGCGTAAAAGATGCATGGCCAAACGCTGGGCCGACTTGGGGCCCACGCCAGGGAGACGGCTAAACTCCTCAATAAGCTGCTGGATGGATTTTGGAAGAAATGCGGGCATCACACACAATGTTGCCGTCATGAGCGGAAGAAGTCAAATTACTTCCCTACATGCCTCAAAAACTCGCCGCGGGTATTCAACTCGCGTTTAAACAGGCCCAAAAGGGCGGAAGTCGTCACCTCGCTGTCCTGTTTTTCAACACCGCGCGCCATCATGCAGAGGTGCTTGGCCTCCAGAATGACGCCGACTCCCTTCGGCTTCAGAATATCCTGAAGTCCCCGGGCGATCTGGTTCGTTAAACGTTCCTGGTTCTGCAAACGCCGCGCGTAAATTTCCACGAGGCGCGGCAATTTTGAAAGCCCGATGATTTTCCCGTCGGGAATGTATCCGATGTGTGCACGGCCAAAGAAAGGCAAAACATGATGCTCGCACATGCTATAAAATTCAATATCCTTCACCACGATCATTTCGTCGTACAGTTCGTCACCAAACACCGTCAAAACATCCGAGGGATTTTGTCGGTATCCGCCAAAAAGCTTTTCATACGCCGCCACAACGCGTCTGGGGGTGTCTCTAAGGCCCTCACGCTCCGGATCTTCCCCGATATGCTCAAACAGAGAACGGATCATTTTCTGAAGATCATGGTTTGACATAGTGAATTCATCCATAAAGAAGCACCGCCTTTATAGCACTTTCGCCGTTATGATTGAAAGGGCTATTCGATTCTGAGTCCCGCCAGAACATGAACAAGCTGAATTTTTTGAGTTTCCCCGGTCTCATGGCTCCTTGCCAGGACCGCCGGGGCGGCGGTTCCCAATTCATCGCTGGTACATAAAATAATGGTCCACATTGAAGCTGAAGGACCGGATTTATGGGTAAAACTGGAACCGTTGAGGGCATCTGCCAGTCGTTCGGTAAAAAGAAGCCTTTCGGCGGCGGACTTTGTTTCTTCATCCTCCCGTATTCTCCGGTATTTATGATAAAAATCCACGGGAGAGCCGTTCCCCGCACTGGCCTTGGCCGAAATCATCAAGCCGGAAATTATTTCAATCCAGCGCAGGCGGTGAGCCTCCTGGAACTGCTGGATAAACCGTGAACCCGCAAGCTGGGCCGGTAAAATATTCCTGAGGGACAATGCACCGGTGTCCCCGCGGATAGCTTCAACATTTCTGGTGAAAGCCTCGGCGGCCGAAACGGTACGCCTGCGGACATCGGTCTGGTACCCGTCATTCCTGTCGAATGATGGGTCGTCCAGTGCCAGGAGATCCGGTCGTGAGGGTTTGTCATTTGTCATGGAACAATATAACGGTTGAAAGGCACGATTATTACAGGATGGTGCAATCTACCACAAGCATAAAAAAAATCCAGCCCCCCTGATCTTATGTGCGGTAAGCGTTACAAATCCACGACAATAAAATCGTACGTTTACTCTCCGTACTCGGACCACTCCTTGATCTTCAAGTCCTCCTCTTTGTAGCGCTGGAGAGCCACGACCAAATACTGCGCAAGCTGCAGGTTGGTAATCAGGGGAATGTTGAAATCAATGGCTTTGCGGCGGATTAGATACCCGTCAGTCACCTCTTCACGGCTGTAATTTTTCGGAATATTGATGACGAGATCGATAACTTTTTCGCCGAGAACCTCCAGCAGATTTGGTTTCATGTCACTCCGAATCTTGTAGAGGAACGTATTTTTGATGCCATTTTCGGTCAGGAAGCGCGAAGTGTTTTCGGTAGCGCAAAGGTCATACCCCATATTCACGAGACTTTGTGCCGATTCCAAAAACGCCGCCTTGTCCTCGATTTTTCCGATGCTCAGGAGGATTTTTTTCTTTGGAATTCTGAAACCGGTGGAGATCATCGCCTTCAAAAGAGCTTCGTACATGTCGTCGCCGAAGCACGCAACTTCGCCGGTGGAAGCCATTTCCACGCCAAGGACCGGATCTGCCCCCTTCAGCCTGGAGAAAGAGAACTGCGATGCTTTCACTCCCACGTGATCCAGGTCGAGGGTGTTGTAGTGCTGTTTTTTGAAATACTCCAGAGGTTTCTTTTTTAGCATCGCCAGCGTCGCAATCTCGATGAAATTGTACCCCGTGACTTTGGACGAAAATGGGAACGAGCGGCTTGCGCGCAGGTTACATTCGATCACTTTCACCTGGTTGTTTTTGGCCAAAAACTGAATGTTAAACGGCCCGGTGATCTTCAACTCGCGCGCGATTTTCTTGGTGATATCTTGAATTCTTCGGATTGTCTCGATATAGAGTTTTTGGGGAGGGAGAACGATAGTCGCATCTCCGGAATGAACACCGGCGTTTTCAACGTGTTCGGCAATCGCATAGATCAATACTTCGCCGTTCATGGCCACCGCATCGATTTCAACCTCCTTGGCTCCGATTTCAAATTTGCTCACCACCACGGGCGCATCGGTTGAAATACGGGTGGCCTTGTTCAGGAACTGCATCAGGGCCTCGTCGTTATGGGCAACACTCATCGCGGCTCCCGAAAGAACGTAGGAAGGTCGCACCAGGACCGGGAACCCCACGGCGTTGGTAAACTTGTGGATCTGGTCGATTTTCGTGAGCTCCTTCCATTTAGGCTGGTCAACCTCAAGCTTGTCCAGCATCTGTGAAAACTTGT
>JAYRRV010000020.1:0-8265 GCA_041909955.1 Candidatus Altimarinota bacterium | reverse complement strand
TGCTGTGAAGAATCGCCTCAAGCTTCCTTTTTTCAAGATCGCTTTTATCGGCATGGTCTTTGATTTTCTGCCTCGAAAGATCGAGTTCATGGAAAGCGGACTGTACGGATTGCGCAAGACTCGTGAGCTCATCCTTTCCGCGCGCACTGCAGCGGGAGAGTTGGGAAGGGTCGGCACCATAATGGAAGACCGCGTTGGAAAGCCTGGAAAGCCGTCTCAGGATGTACCGGTCCACAATCCACAAACTCCCGGAAAGGAGTATCACGGCAAAGAGAAAGAAGAACGCCATGGAATTCTTGAGAGAATCGAGCGCGAGAGCGTTCACCGTCCGGTCGCGGTCAATCCGCATAATAACCTCGGCGTCCCCCTCGTCATTTTTCAGGGTGAAAAGCGCCTCCATATGTTCGTCATCGATGAAATTGATGACGCGCTGAGTATCCTGCGCAAGAACCTTGTCGGGAGTAAAAATCGACTGCATTATTTCGGGCGAAAAATCCCTCACGAGACTAACCTTGAGCTGAACAAGAGCCCCAAGATCCTGAATGTAGTTTTCATCCAGATATCGCATCATGACAAGCGTTCCCCGGATAGGCCCCTGGTACTCGCTGGTAACAATAGGACGTGCGGCCAGGAACATGAGCTGCCCGTTCAAACGGACGATATCGGTATATGTGTCCTTCGGCCCATCAAGTTCAAAGAGGTCTTCATGATACCGAAACAGATCATGCAAATTCTTGGGGACTTCAAGGTCCTGGCCTTTACGCCAGTCTACATGCCGGGCATATACAAGCTCCCGCCGATCGTTCAGCACAGCAACGAGATTGACGTGAAGATTGGTGAAAGAGGTGCTCCCGAAGTTCGCGTCGATATATTCCTGGTTGTTGTCCTGCGCAAACCGGTACGTTTCATCCCAGGCCGCGTAGTCACCGACCGAGGTCTGAAGTGCATCCTTCTCACGTTCCAAAGCTCCCAGTACCCTGTCAATATTGGAGACCATCGCATTCTTTTCAATCGCCCTCGTCTCCTCAAATACAAAATTCACGATCGTCAAAAACATGGCGGCGAGCATCACCACAAGGATGGCCCCAAGGGAAATCGGTATTCGAGTCCGAAGTTTCATGAATTACAAAAGATTTTATGTCGCCGACGCTTTCCTTAATTTTACGACAGAAAATCCCAAAACTCCAATCACAATGATGAAGAAGAAAACGGCGCCGATTCCCAGGTATCCAATAACAAAGAGCTGGTAGTCAAGATCGGAAAAGTCAAAAGCCTTTATGGCGGTAGGCTTGCCCAGGACCATATTGTCGTCACCGTAGAACAGTGCAAAAGCCGAGTGGGGGACCTTATCGAACACCCCCATGTCTTTGGTTTTTGTAAACTTCCACCGGCCGTTTGCATTGACCATCGCCGTCCCAACCAGCGTTTCTCCGTTATCCACAAAAACGGCCACATTGGAGTAGGAAGGGCCGGTACCTTCAAACGTAACGGTATGCTCAAGCCCCGAGGCGGTGATGAATTCGATGGCGGGTACGGCTTTTTCATCAAAACTTCTTGTACCGATAAATTGCAGGTGTTTGTCAGCCGACCCGTGTACCGGGGAAGATTGCTGGAACTGAAGCAAAAAAGAAGAAGACAGCATATTCACAAAAACGGCGACCGCCACAATGCCCATGAGCGAAAGAACCAGGACCTGCTGGTAACGCCGTGGGGATGCGGTCACGGACTCAAGGTCTTTGTCATCGGGGGCAGGGTTTTGCACGAGCAGAAAATAAGGGAGGGAGGCCAGGACGAAAATTATTTTGGAAACTCCCAGCTGGATGAGCAAAAGAATTCTGAAGAGGAAACCGGAGGTAACGATCCTCCTCTTCAGCATGTCGTTATGGGCCGAAAATTTTGCGATGAATCTTGAATAATGATTGGCCATTGTTCTAGAAAGTTAAGAACACGACAAGAAAACCGATGGCGATGAACGACACCAGGACGATATTGGCCAGCACGTCAAGAACTCCTAAAACCTGTTCTCCCCAGGGCGGGGTGAAACGGTATTCAACACCGGTCCCGAGTGAGCTTTTCGTTAGTGACGATTCGTTATAACTTTGAGCACTCACAACATAGTCACCATAGGTCTTGTTAAAGAGCGAGTTGGAACTGAGTTTCCAGACGCCGGCTTCGTCCGCCGTGGCCGTATAAACCTGCGCGATGTTGTTGGCGATCCCTTTTTCAACAAGGTGGACAATTACGGTATCGCCCGGATCAGAAGTCCCTTCAACCGTGATTTTTTTATGGTCAGCGTTATCTTCAACCCTGGTGATAACGGGCGGTTTGAGTGAATAATCGACGGGAGAAGAAAGGTAGGAAAATACCGAAGGCACGTCCGGCGAAAACTCGCGGGGAACGGAACGGGACGGAGGATTGTCCATGATGACTTTGCCAACAATGACCGCTTTAGCGGCAAAAAGAAGAATCAGGAGAAAGAAAAAGGTAAAAGTGAGCGTTTTCCTGACAACATACTGCACATTGAATTCATTGTCCGGAGACAGACTCTCGACCTTCATGAAAAAATAGAGAGGAATGGACACTATGGCCAAAACCCCCTCAAGGAAAACAACCATGAGCATGTCAAAAAAAGTTTTCACCGCGTGGTACTTCGCAAGATCCTGCTTGCGTTCCGCGATGGCGGAAGTGAGGTGCATAATGAAATTCAGCCAGCGTGATCGGAAATTCATGGTATGGCTGTGGTTCATAAGAAGAAAGTAAAAGGAAATTACGCGAACATTTTCCCGATAAACGAGGTCAAATCCTCAAGATCTATCGAAGATTTGACGAAAAAATTCTTCGCGCCCAGCGCGATGGCTCGTTTCTTTTCATCATCCTGTCCGAGATTTGATAGCACGATGACCTTGAGTCCCTGGAGCAGTTTCTTTGACTTCAGCTCCTCAAGCACTTCATACCCGTTTTTTTTTGGCATCAGAAGGTCCAAAAGCACCAGGTCCGGTTTCTGCTTGTAGAAAAGTTCAAGACCGTCAACGCCGTTGTCCGCGGAAAATACGGTATACCCGTAACTGTTCAGCTCGATCGTCAAAGCCTGGGAAAGAATCGGTTCATCTTCCATAATGAGAATTTTTACCGCCTTTGCTTTTGCCGAACCTTTTTTCTTCATCAAGTTCATATCGTGACCATAATGAGAATGAACTCTTAGAATAATACTAAAGAACAATAATATTGACAATGACAAAAGTGTGATATGAGAGGAATCAACTTGTCATAAATTAATAAATGTACAGTTATTGGAAAAAATTATGAAAAGTGTATAATAAGAGATACTTTCAGCCCATACGCATTCCCTATGAAAAAAATTGCCTCTAGCATTCTGATCTCGGTCTTATGTGCGACCAATGTCCTGGCCATGACCGTCACAGGAACTTCGACCGTCACAGGAACACAGGAAACCTCCACAACACAGCAGACCTCCGCAACCCAGCAGACGTCCACCGGAACCTTTTCAGACGTTCCTCAGACCCACCCAAACTACGTGGCGATCATGTATCTGAAGAACCAGGGGATACTCGGCGGCTATGCGGACGGCACGTTTAAACCCGACGCCCTTGTGAACCGGGCCGAAGCGTTAAAAATTCTTTTGATGGGGAACAAGGTCCAGATTCCGGAAACCGTGACGCAGGCAAGTTTTTCCGACTATAAAACGGACGACTGGTTCGCAAAATACGTGGAGCAGGCCAAAACGCTGGGGATAGTAAACGGAAATCCCGATGGGACATTTGCTCCGGCCAGGAACGTGGTACGCGCGGAGTTTCTAAAAATGCTGCTGATCCTGAACAGTTTCAAAACGGAAAAATGGGCAGGGCAGGCAATGTTTACGGATGTCCCCGCAAACGAATGGTTCACGCCGTACATGAACTATGCCGGGCAGGCCGGACTGCTCACAAAGGATAATAAAAACATGCTGTATCCGGCCCGCGCCCTTACCCGCGGCGACGTGGCGGAAATCATGTACCTGATGATTGTCATCCGCAGCGATAAGAACACCCAGTTTTTGATCGACCAGACCGAAGCACAGATGGCGCAGATAGAAATTTACATAGCCGGGAACAACGTACTGGCCGCCAAACGGGCGTCGGAGCTCGCGGTGGATTTCAGCCAGCAGGCATACCATAATATGCCGGATAACACCGTAGTTTTATCGGCCGCCAAACTTGCCAAGGCATACGATTTTTTGATGAACGCGTTTATCGCGGCGATCCAGAAAGACAATCTCAGCGCCAAAGACTGGGCCGAGCAGGCGATCGCCAAAGCGACCGAAGCATGGCAGGTCAATAACGAAATACAGCCGATCGCCAAACACATCAAGGACCGTGCGAACGAAATTCTGAACCAGATTTCCACGCCATAATACCTATCAACCGGCTCCATGCTCCTGCTCTTGAAGCGACATCTTTTACGAACGGCAGCGATTATCGCTCCATTGGCGGTGGTCTTTTTTTTGGGAACGAATCACGCCTTTGCCGCAACATTTTCTGACGTGCCTTCGAGTCATCCGTATTATTCGGCTATTGAAAGCCTGAAAAACCTCGGCGTGGTGAAGGGGTACCCCGACGGGAACTTCAGGCCGGACCAGGCGGTGAACCGTGCTGAAGCACTGAAAATGGTTCTTCTTACGGCCAAAGTGAATGTCCCTCCCGGTTTGTACCAGACGGATTTCCCCGACGTCAGCCTGTCGGATTGGTTTGGCGGTTACGTTTTTTACGGACAAAATTTAATGATCGTCAACGGTAATCCCGATGGAACGTTCGCTCCGGGACGTCAGGTGAACAAGGCCGAATTTCTGAAGATGTCCGAGCAGGCCCTGAGGATTGATCTCAGCGGGTACCAGACCGTCCAGTTCGCGCTGTCGCGCGACATCGTGAATGTGAGCGAATGGTACGTTCCGTATTTTAACTTTGCAAAGTCGGTCGGTGTCGTCCTTCCGAATCTGGAGAATAAGCTCGAACCGGGAAAATATTTGTCGAGGGCGGAATGCGCGGAAATTCTTTACAAAATGTATATCGTCATCAACGGCGGGCAGGTTCAGGAACTCCTGAGTGCTGCGGAGGCAAAGCTTGTGGACGCATTGATCCGCGTGAATGAAAACAATATCGCCGACGCCTTGACCCGTGCCCAGGAAGCGGTTTTTTACACCGACAGCGCCGTCAAAAAAGAACCGGCATCCGACGTGACCCAGGGAGCGAACCTCATCGCCAGAGGCTTCCAGAAACTTTTTGAGGCCTACGGGGCCGGCGCCGAAAAAGATACCGCGAAACTGAAAACATTAACCGCCGAGGCAAAAAACTACGCGGATCAGGCGGTCGTAAAAGACGGCTCACTCCAAAGCCTTGCACAAAAATTGAAAGACCTCGCCGCCAGTCTGGAAAAACAGGCGGGAGTCTAGAAAAAATCTACCAAAAGGATTTACATACCGACAGGAGCTTTTCCCTTGCCGGAACCCTTTTTAGCACCTCTGACTTTACGCAGGTGTTTATGCCCGTTTCCGTTCTTCCTGCGATTCTGAAAGTTCGTATGGAGATTGTTTCCCAGGACACGTTCGGTGGCCGCTTCACGTTGCTTGGCCACATAATTGGGGTGCGAAGCGAAGGTGTCGTTATCCCTTTGGGCGGTTTTATCCACAAACTGTATTTCTGTCGGGAAGAACATCGGATTGCCGTTGACCATGACCGGGAAGTCGACCGTGATGTGTATGGCACGGTACTGATCCGAGGAATAGGCATTGTCCGTTCCCGTCAAAGATTCGGACTGCACGTCCTGGTGGTTGATCGTCAACTCCGAAAGTTCCGCAAAAAGCTGATCGGCCTTTTTGGCATCCTGAAGGGCCGCCATGAGTATGCCACGGTTGACTAGACTTTGCTTCGTCTTTCCGATGCGGATATTCATGCACGGAAGCACGGCGGAATTGTTGTCAAAAAACATCTGGTAAATGAGCCGGAGAGTATCATTGGCCGACTCGGTGACAAAACGGCATCCGACGTGATCCAGCACCTCGGAAGTGCTGTTGCTCGGTTTGTGAAGCAGTTTCATGATAATCCGGTTCCTTTCCTTCACCCGCGTCTGGGCCGAAATCAGCGGAATGGGCTTTTCCATGGGATTGCCGCTGTGGTACATAGAGGTGTTGCCTACCTTACGTACATGGCGGAGTATGGAGCTTTTAATTTCTGCCTGAACCTGCGGCAAAGCGGAAATGTGTGGATCCTTCTGGAGAAAGTCTATGGCCATCACGATCCTGAGCAGGGCGCAGGCCTGCGGTGTCAGATGACGGATTCCGTGCCCCGCGGAAGTTTTAAATACGTTATAGATATCCGCGGCATCGCAGTATTTGCGGAGATTCCGGTGAATCTGGGGATGTTTGACCCCGCCGTTTCCGTTGCCACTGGCTATCTCATCATCATAAAACTGTACGGCCTCGTTAAACGCCGATAAGGCATAATGAAGGTCAACGGGCTTATCCAGGTTGATGCCATGGCGCTGCAAAAACCCGCGGATCTTACTTTCATCGTTCAAACCCAGGGTGGAAAGATCCATCATGGAGATATCTGGCTTGTCCTTTTTGAGAAGCGGAGTTAGGTCTTTGAGCAGGAGTTCACGGAGCCCGACGGTGGGCAATTTGGCAGGGTCAGCCTTTACGCCGGAAGCCTCAAAGGCTGCACACAAGCTCTGATCCACAACGGCAAGAGCCTGAGAAATTTTATCACCGACCTGATCACGGATCGATTTCGTCTTTTTGGTGGTACCATCATCTGTTGGAGCAACGAGACCAAGACTTCGAAGAAATGCGGTCTCTTCGGCATGCCCGTTATGACGGTCGCGGTACTGTTCAAACGTCTCTTCTTTTCCATGGTGGCCGTTTTCCGACATAGGGAACAATAAGTTTTAGGAGGTTGATTGTAGAACTATTTAGTAAATTAGTCAAGTATTCGTTCCAGGGAGCAGCTCTGACGAACACGAGGAATTCGCACGGATTGTAACGAAACTTGACAAGAGAGTAAATATTCCTATACTTGGGGCAAATCTCTGAAAAAATTATGACAATGAACACCCGCAACAACCTCGTTATTACACCGGCATGGATTAAGTTCTGCGTGCTTAAGACCATGTTTCGTGCCGGGAGGTTAGCAGCGTAATATTCTTGTCATCGTTCCAGAAGAAATTACCCAGAAGCCTCCAAGCACACGCCGGAGGCTTCTTTCAGATCTTTCACAATTTGACCGTTCATCACACCCCTTCCTTGTCCGCATTGCACGGTGCAGTGCTGGCAAATCAGGGGTGTGGTTGGCCCCTAACAACTTTTCACGGAAAGGTACCGTTCAGATGGTAAAGCGTTCCCCCATACAGCCGTTCGTAACGGCAGAGCTCATGGCCGCCGAGGCTCTCGGCGTCCGGATCACGGAAGAGTACGTCCGGTCTCTCCGGGCAAAGCTCCAGGAGAAGGCGCACCGGGTCCAGGGCTCGGTGCAGTACTACGCCCTGTTCGCGGATTCCGAGTGGACTCCCGAGGAGCTCGACGACCGCATGTTCGGCGCGGTTCGGCTCCTGTACGAGTACACCGGCCCCGCCAGCGGGTCCGTGCCGAATCTCGATTCGAGGATCGCGGAGCTGAAGAAGCTCGTGCTCCGGCTCGCCGACGAGAAGGGTGCTCCCGAGCTCCCCATCGTCAGCAAGATCAACAACGACGAGATTCCCCGTCCCAGTGCGCGGTTCAGTCTGCGCGCGGGGTGATGGCTTCACGACGCTTGACGTGCTTATGCTTGCTTAGGGTTTACCCAGACACAGGACCACCGCGTGTCCACTCGGGCGCAGCCATGTGGCGGCGCATCGTTCCCCGGCTTGTTACGGACTTGTGGGCGCGCGGTTCAGATACTCTTTCCCGAGTCGTCATGAATCGCCGCCCACCGCAGTTTATTCTCCTGTCTATGCCAACCGCACTACACAATAGAACTCCACTCCCATGACCAACCTCAGCACCACAAAGCGCACCATGGAAAAATCCCCGGCCAACATCTGGGTGATTTGCCGTGCGGTACTTACAGTGCTTTGCCGCGTCGCACTTTGCCGCGCGCCGCTGAGGTTCTAGAGATGTTTGCTTCCAGGCACATTCAGTAACCTCATCGCACAGAAGAGGGCTGTTAATGCTGTACAACGATCTTTGACAACTTATTCGTCTCAAACCACACCCGAACAGGGCGACTCGCCCGCAAT
>JAYRRV010000019.1:0-4053 GCA_041909955.1 Candidatus Altimarinota bacterium | reverse complement strand
GCAACCAGCGCAGCAGCAGGTGAATATCGGCGCGCCCGTTCAACAGGCGCCGCAAGTCCAGCCGGCGCAGGCCCCAAGGCCCGCCGCTCCGGCACCGACTTCAGCACCAACGCCTCCTCCTGCCGCCCAGCCGGCGATGCAGCACATGCCACAGCAGGTAATGCAACCTCAGCAGATGCAGCGTCCCGCCCAACCGGCAATGCAGCAGCAGGTGCCTCAACAACAGATGTATCAGCAGCCCCGTCCCGGCATTCAGGGGCAGCAGATGCCTCAGCAGCAGGTGCAGGGAATGCGTCCGGGAATGCAACCGATGCGTCCAGTCCAGCCCGGTCAGGTTCCGGCTCCTGGAGTCCGTAAACCGCCAAGCGCACGCAGGCTTCTTTACTGGGGTCTTGGATGTTTCGGATGCTCGATTCTTCTTTTTGTCCTTTTTGTTCTTCTCTTCGTCAGCCAGACGTCACCGACGGGGGACAATGCCCTGGCGAAATCTTTGGGGCTTGATACCGCAACCTTCATCAACTCCATCATTACGCTGGTGAATGTTATTTTCGGCTTCTTTTCAATCGTACTCTTTATCATAGCCATCGTCGGGATTTTCCGGACGGCAATGGCCCGCAAGGACGACAAGGATGCCCGCAAACGCGCCCTGACATTGGCCGGCGCTTCGGGAATGCTCTTGGTCTTCATGGTGGGCATATGGGTGGGTATCTACCTCTTCCTGAGTTCTAAGAAAGTCATAGCTCCGACACAAACCCAGCAGGTGGGCATCGTGACGGACCCGACGCCGACACTCGGTTTGACGGCACCGGTACTTATTAAATTCGACGGCACCAAACTCCCGCTGGATACAAGGAAATACGAAATTCTTTCCTTCCTGTGGGATTTCGGCGACGGTGAAACTTCAACGGTACAATCTCCTTCCCATACCTTCAAAGACCGTGGAAAGAACAACGGACGTTTTGACGTGAAGGTGAACGTTTCGGTGAAGGACAAGACCACCGCAGCTGAGACTGTTCTTCCGTTCAGTACGATCGTGACGATTTCGAACGTCAAACTGAATGCGGATTTCGCGGCAGATCCTACATCGGGTCCGGCACCGCTCAAGGTCAGTTTTGACGCCTCCGGTTCCAGCGCCCCCGCGGGAGAGATCCAATCTTACGAATGGGATTTTGACAACAACAACGTGTTTACCGATGATTCAGGGGTATCCGTTGAGCATACTTTTGAGCAGGTGGGGAAATACACGGTGAATCTTCGTGTGACCGACAACACCGGCCAGTTCGCCATCGTCTCCAAAGATATTGACGTCCAGGGGCCGAACCTTCCGACGGCGGTCATTGAAATACCGACGGCCGACGGCCACTACTTCAGCGGAACCCAGTACAGTTTCCAGGGTGAAAAATCGAGCAGTCCGAACGGAAAAATCAATCAATATGAATGGGATTTTGGCGATCAGACTCCAAAAGCAAGCACACGAACGGCCACGCACACTTATAAATCCGCCGGAGACTTTATCGTGGCCTTGACCGTTACCGATGAAAAGGGCGACAAAAACCAGACCACTAAAAAATTGACGGTCGAAAACCCGACCGGTGCTCCTATCGCCGCATTTACCACCGTTCCTCCTCAAGCTAAGGACGGAGACGGATTTATCAGCGGCACAGTTCCGTTTGAGGTCTCCTTTGATGGTAGCACCAGCAGACAGGAAAACGGCCAGATCGTCGATTACAAATGGGATTTTGACGGCGACGGCAAAGAGGACGCCGCCGGGAAACAGGTCAAATATGTTTACAATACCGCAGGAACATACAACGCGACGCTGACCGTATATGACGCCGAAAATAAGAGCGGAAGCACGTTGCTCGTCGTAAAAGTGGGAGCGCAGGCTCTTCAGGCCCGGGTGACCGCGGAACCCGTGGAAGGTGTTGTTCCGTTGACGGTAGTTTTTGATGCGTCAGGATCAAGCTATCCATCCGGCCAGATAGTCAGTTACGAATGGGATTTCGGTGATGGCACGCCAAAACGGATAGATGTTTCCAAAGTCACGTACAAATACACACAGATCGGAACCTTTACTGCCAAAGTGACGGCCATAGCATCCGATGGTACCCGCTCAACGGTAACCACACAGGTGAATGTGCGTCCGGTTCCGTTGAAGGCCTGCTTTGAAGGCAGCGCTACGCAGGGAGCAGCGCCGCTCACCGTTGAGTTCGATCCCCGTTGTTCAACGGGAACCATCTCCAAATATAGCTGGGATTTTGCCGACGGCGAAACTTCCCGGACCCGCAAGCCGACCCACACCTTTGCCAACCCGGGCAACTATCAGGTAAAATTGGAGGTGTCGGACAATCAAAACGTATTGGATACCTTCACCTTGAATATCCTGGTGACCGGAACGGTTCAGTAATCCTTAGCCCGAAAGAAACATGCAGACCAAAAAGCAAAAAAGGATGATGCGTATCGTCGGAATCATTACAATCTCGGTCGTGGTAATGGGAATGATTCTTCCCTACATCACCATGGGAGTAAAAAGTTAGAAAATGGCTTCAATAAGACTCAAAAAGGCTCCGAACGTCGGGGCCTTTTAAATTGATAAATAATGCAATTTATGCTATAATTTTAAGAAACTTAAAACAAAAAAATTATGGATAACGAACAACAACCAGTTCAGCCGGACGTTCCGGTGCAGCAACCCGTACCACCGACAACACCGACACCACCCGCTGTTCCACAACAGGAGGGAACCCAGGTGCCTATGGCTTCTCCGGGGCAACCAGAAACGCCAAAACCCGCGAAGAAGGGGATCCCCAAATGGGTGTGGATTGCAGCAGGAATCTTTGTTGTGGCCGCCACAGCCGCCGGTTTGTATTTCGGAGGAGTATTCAAGCCCGCGGATCAACTCAAAGGAGCCGCAGAGGAGCAGACTCCGACACAGGAAGAGCCGCGACAGGCGGAAACGACAACGCCTGAGAACAAACAGGATACGCAGGCACTCCTGCCCACCGAAGAACTCACGAACATCACTCAGGTCGCACCGAATGCGTGTCCCAAAGGACAAGTCATGGATCCTCTGAGCAACAGGTGCTCCTGCGACATCAACAATAATTACTTCGCCATGAACATTTCCGGTGCCTACACGTCTCCCACCGCTGGGCAGGAACCGACAGCGTGCACCACCTGTATGGAATTAAGTGACCAGATCCGCAGTCTGGGGCAAAGCGAGGATCCTGCAGATATTCAGCTCAGTGCGCAGCTCGATACGTTGGCCAAGGAGAATAATTGTTCCCCATGTGCCGTATTCGACGACAGAATACATCAGGCGTACGAAAAGAAAATGTGGGACAAATATTTTGAACTGGTTGTGGAAAAATCTAACGATAAAACATGCGGGCGATCACTCGCCGCGTGCGATTCAATGAAATGGCAGCTGCTCTTCTTGAACGACCTGAGGGATACTGCGGGCAAGGACCCGAAAACCAATCCTCCCACCCTGGAGACTCTTAAGCAGGAACAGCAGTCATTGTCGGAAGATCTTGGAGGCAACGCCGCATGTTATACCATGGAAACATTGTGCGGCGAACTCAAGTCCGTGTACGGAACCGGAGAAACTACAATAAAAACTGGAACTACATCCGGCATATCATCTTCACCGTTGCTGGGGAACGTCACTGCCGGTGATTATTCGGCTCCGTCATCGCAGGAAACAGCCGCAACAGGATCAAGCCAGCAGGAAGCGTCGATGCCTGATTTTGCCTCAATCAAAGCCGGTCAACTATTTGACAGGGATTTTTATCTGCTCCACTGCCCGGTGGACGGCCAGCAATCAACGGGAAAAGTTTCCAGGACAAAAAAACAGCCCGCGTCGACGGAACAGCAACCGGCATCCGCGCCCCAGAGCGCGACCGCCCCGGCTCCAAACGTTTCAGCTTCAAGTACAGAAACACCGGTTCCACAGGCTCCAAGTCTTTCGCCTGAGAAACAAGCTCCGATGCCAGTTTCTCCCCAGCCTCCTGCTTCGGCCACATCACTTCCGAATCTCTTCGAAAATACCAG
>JAYRRV010000018.1:0-4494 GCA_041909955.1 Candidatus Altimarinota bacterium | reverse complement strand
CTTGGCCTTATTATCGGCACTACGACTTTTATTGCGATGTTTGTCACTCAATTCGGCATTCAGTGGCTTCCTTTGGTGCTGTTGTTCCAGGCATTGTTGACTATTGGAGGTATGTTGCTCTTTTCATTGCTCAACGAGCATTTTAGTTCAAAGCACCTGATACCCGGGTGTGCCTTTGTGACGGGCCTTCTTTTGTTTCTTTCCACGTTATTTGTAGATCAGCCCTATGTTTTCTTTGGCTTTATTCTTGCCGTTACAGGTATATTTCTGCCGCAATTCACGATATTTCTGTCGAATTATATAGAGGATTTTTTCACGCCTCTCGAGTGTGAACGTACTTTCCCGGTCATCGAGTCCGCCCAAACGATAGGGGGTATTTTTGCCGGGCTTCTCATCACGTCTTTGAGTTCATATATCGGAAGTTATAAATTCTTTTATTTGTGGATTCTGTTCATATTCTTGATCGTTTCTGTCATTTTTTTTCTGGAACCGTTTTCTGCCGATCACAGTCACATTTTTCAGAAACAGGAATATCTGAAGCGCAGTTTACGGGTCAGGGTTAAAAAAATCAGGGAAAGTCTGAGAGAAATCCGTTTTGTCCCTTTTTTACAGGGAATGCTCGTTATTTTTCTCATCCACTGGATTGTCGCTCATATTTTTGAGTTTCAATACACAAAGTTTATAGATGAATCGGTTGGTGTTCATGAATCGGCACTTTCTCACGAGGAAAGCCTTGCCCATGGTCTAGCCTCCTTCCATATCCTTTTTCACGCGTCGGCGCTTACCATACAATTGTTGGTTGCAAGCAGAATCCTCCGGAAAATAGGAACGGTCGGTAGTTTTCTTCTTCACGGTATTGTGACTTTTTTCAGTTCGGTATCCCTGCTCCTGGGCTTTGGGTATTTTACTGTTATTCTTGCGAAAAATAATTTTGAACTCAGTGGTATCGTACATAAGAACGCTTATGAAGCTTCTTATTATGCTCTTCGGCACGGTTCACAACGACAGGTCCGTGAGTTTTTCGAGGCGTTTGTCTATCCTTCGGGGACAATTGTGGGGACTTTGATAGTGTTGGCCGTTCAATCATTCTTTTTGCCCGAACATACATTTATTGCTTTGAGTGCGGTATTGGCTGTGCTGGCGATTGGTATGATCGTTTTGTCTCTACGTCTCCAAAAGTCTTACACCAAGCTGTCCAGGGATAACCTCCTGAATTCCGACCATCAGATCGCCAAGCTTCACGCTGTAGAAATCTTGTCCCAAAAGGGACATCAAAACCATCTGCCTGTCCTCATTCAGGCCCTCAAAAACCCCATGGAGACGATTGAGGTAAAGGTGAAAATTATGGAAATCTTTCATAAGATGGGGGATCCAAAAACCATACCGGTTCTGCTGGATTTTTTACGTTCACGGGATGAGTCCCTTGCTTTGGCAGCAGTCCAGTCGCTCGGGGGGTTTAACTCATTGGGTGAAGATATATTTGACCAGGGTTTTTCCAGGTATCGCGTCATCACGGAACTGAAAAATCTGTTTACCGAAACGGGCAGCGAAAACGTTCGTGAGGCTATTGTTCGTTCGCTTGCGTCCTTGCGTTACGAAAAAATTGTCCCGTTCCTGCTTGATGTGATGCGTAAGGGGTCTGACCGTTTTCATATTGCCTGTATTCAGGTTTGCGATTTGTTTCATGACCCTGCAATGGGACATTATCTCATTCCAAGTTTAAAATCACACTCCCCTTTTGTCCGTGCTCAGACAGTATTGGCTTTGTGGCAGTTCCCAGTTTATCGAAAAAGACTTCAGTCCGTTCTTCATTCACTTTTCCACTCGACGAAGCGTGAAGATTTTCTCGCGTACTGTTCCGTCATCGGTGATTTGGGTGGAAAAGCTGATCAGCAAAGGTTGCTTTCCCGCTTTGATGTTCTTGATCCCGTTTTGAAGGTTACTATTGCCTTTGCGCTGTTTAAACTGAAGTATCGGGACGCAGTTCCTGTACTTGTGCATTTACTTTTTAGCAGAAATTTATTAGTCTTAGAGAAGGCAAAGGAGCTTTTTCTTTCTTTGAAGCCGGATCAGAAGAAGTATCTTCAGAATATGGTCCAGCAGGAGGTCTCTCAGCGTGTTCATCCTTTGTTTGCTTCCCACCGTCAGCCTTCGGACGACCTCAACCAAATAGTTCAACGTTACAAGGATGTTTACACCGCATTGGATTTACGCAGTGAAGCTGAGAATATTCAATCCGTTCTTACCCCCACACCTTTGTCCATTCATGCATTATAAAATCTTTACACTATGACTGATTATCCACCAACACTGGTTTTACGCGTTCAGCCCCCTGATGAAAAAAATATTTATCAGGTCGTTGAGTTTCAGGGTGATATGGATAAGGCCGGCCTGGAGGTTGTTAAGGAGCGCCTAGAAACTTTGGCAACTACTTTTCCTTGCAAGTACCTGGTTTTTGATTTCTCCGATCTTAATTATGTAAACAGCGAAGGGATCGGTTTTTTGATAGCTCTTCATTCTCACCTCGTTAAACTGAAGAAGGGGCTGGTATTTCTCTCCGCAAAGCCTCATGTAAAGGATGTTTTTTATGTCATAGGTATCCTGAGTATCGTTGAATATTATGAGTCCATGGATTCATTTTTGAAGAAAGTTGCTTAATCCTGTTCCATGAAATTCATTCAAAAAAGCTTATTGGGAAGGGTTTTTGTCTACTTTTTCCTGTTCAGTCTGCTCATTACGGCTGGGGTCTTCTATTTTTACTCCATTGGCCAATATACGATTAGTCTTGGGACTTTCGTTGTATCACTTTTTGTCTTTCTCCTTTATTTCCTTCTTGTCTATCTTAATGAAATCGTCCGTCCTTTCGAGCTTATTTTGAACCAGATCAAAAACCTTTTGACTGGTCGTAAATATAACCGCATTTATACTAAGCGTATCGATGAGATCGGCACGATTGCGCACTTTTTTAATGAGGTCACCAAGAGTTTGGAGAAAATCTCGGGGCAGCTGAAGGAGGGCAAACGCATGCTGGGTGAGCTTGAGATTGCTGCACAATTACAGAAGGATATTTTGCCCGTTGAAGCGCCGCATATTCCCGGGCTGGAAATTATTGCAAAAAATAGACCGGCGTCGGAGCTGGGAGGTGATAATTTTGATTTCATAACTTCAAAGGACAATACATATATTTACGTCGGAGACGTTACTGGACATGGCGTTCCCGCTGCCCTTGTTATGACGATTGTCCATACACTTATCCATACTTTTGTGGAGATTTACGACAGCGCTTTTGATGTTGTTGTTCAGACAAACAGACGACTGAAGACAAGGATCAAGTCCACCATGTTCATGACTATGCTTATGCTTCGCTGGAATCACGTCACTCAAAAAATGACTTACGTCGGTGCCGGGCATGAACATTTGCTCATCTACAGAGCAGGAAAGGGCGCGTGTGAAGTGCGCATGACGGGCGGTATAGCGCTGGGAATGATTGCCGACAACAGTAAAATCATCAAAGAATTGGATTTACCCCTTGAGAAGGATGATGTCGTGATCCTTTATACCGATGGTATTGTGGAAGCCCGGAACATGGCTGGTGAAATGTACGGTCTCAATCGACTTAAGGCGGCGGTGGAACTTTATGCCCCACAGTATGGATCTGAAGGGATCGTTTACCATGTTGCCAGGGATTTTTCCCGCTACGTCCAGGAGCATGTCCAGGACGATGACGTGACTCTGATAGCCATTCGGTATGTTGGACCCAATGTTAGCCTGGATATTGCCCCATCTAAAAATCTGATACAGTGGTCTGAGGACGAAAAGGAAGTTGCTCCGGGGAAACAGGTTTCTGCCGTTTCTCCAGATCAGCATAAGGATGACACATCGGTTACTGTTTAGTATGAAAACGGAGGATTTTACTTTTCATTTACCCGCGGAACTTATCGCCCAGGAGCCTTCAAGGCCCAGGGACGCTTGTCGCTTGATGGTTTTGGACAGGCTGAAGAAACATGTCGGCCATTACCATTTTCGCGATCTTCCCAAGCTGCTGGTAAAAGGCGATGTTTTAGTAATGAATAATTCCCGTGTGCTTCCGGCAAGATTGCTTTTTGATTTTAACGGTAAAAAAGTAGAGCTTTTTTTACTTAATCCGGACATGCACAACGCCGAGGAGCACGAGGTGTGGTTTGCCATCGGAAAGCCGGGGAAGCTTTTACAGCCTGGAAGGAAATTCGACATTGCCCCTGGTTTTTCATTCGAGGTACTTTCCGTTCTTCCTGATGGCCAAAGAAAAGTTCTCTTTCATGCGGATCGAGGCGAACTTGATCGCCTCATGGAACAGTATGGACATACTCCACTCCCACCCTATATCAAGCATTCAAGTTCGATTGCTGATGATTACCAGACAGTGTACGCAGATCCCAAAGGGAGTGTTGCCGCTCCCACTGCAGGTTTACACTTCACTGAGCCTCTTCTGGAGGAATTACGTGAAATGGGGGT
>JAYRRV010000017.1:0-2517 GCA_041909955.1 Candidatus Altimarinota bacterium | reverse complement strand
TACTATCAAAAACGCGTCAAACAGGGACTCAGGGTCCGTGCGATGTATCCCGCTACCGAAAAGAGTTACCTTCACAAAAAAAGGGATAAAAAAGAACTGCGAGAGAGCCGGCTCATCCCGAACGAATTCAACTTTCACCTGGACATCATGATCTACGACCACAAGGTCGTCATCACCTCGCTGAAGGAAAAATTCGGAGTGCTCATTGAAAGCAAACAGATGGCGGAAGCTCAAAAAAACATTTTCGACCTCATCTGGAAATCGACCGAGGAATATGACAAAACAATCACTGAACATTTTGAAAAAGAGTTTCAAAAAAAGTTCTTGCGCCTGCAGAAACTGAAAAAATGAAGCAACAAAAAAGAGCCCCGCCGCGGCGGGGCTCTTTTTATAATTTCAGAGATAACCTGTTACTCACCAACCGAAACGCCACCATCAACGACGCTGGAAGTACCTGCGTCGAGTGTGCTTCCGTCAAGGCTCAAACTTGCGTCTGCACCGCTAAGATCGGTAGGAGCGACACCGCCCATCAAAGCACCCATAAGTTCCTGTACAGGGAACTCCTGAGCACCTGCCGGAGCAGCGACGGTAACCGGTTTGTTGAAATTCCACAAACTCAGCTTAACCGTAACGGTTCCGCTTGGCTCATCGGTAGCACCGACCAGTTTAACGTCACCGGACACCTGGTTCATAATTTCACCGTCCTTGGTAACCCAGACATTTCCGACAAAATCAAACTTTTTCATTGCCGCCTGCATATCTGCCTTATCGGTATCCGTCATCTCCTGTCCCTGTTCAGCGGCCGCCTTTATGGCGAAAGCTGCAAAAGCCTCCTTATCCAGCTCTGCCGAATAGTGATAACTCTGAGCACCCTTCACATCCTCCATGGCGACGAACTTGATGTTCTTGAAGAATTGCGTACCTTCAAACAACTCTTTCATTCTCTTCTGTTCCGGAGTCATGGACTCCTGGCTGCCGCCCTCGGGAAGAGTCGAAGTGATTTCCTGTAAAGCTTCAGGTGGAATCGGGAGCATCCACCACTTGCCGACATAGAGATCCACAAACTCCTTTGGAACCTCACCGCCACTGGAAGCCAGCTTGGAGAGCGTAAAATAAACGGCTTCTTTATTCAAACGGATTTCTGCGGCACCGGACGCATTCTGTTCATCTGCATTACCGGAACCGTCGAACTTGAGATTAATCTTTGGGTCCTTGCTGTCCTTCAGGTCAGCCGAACCACCGAGGGAAAGTTTGAATGCAACTTTTTCAGGTTTTTCACCCTGAGGCCCCTTCAAATCACCGTTGACGGAAAGGTCAAATTCATGAGAAGTCACTGCCACCAGATTTTTCATACCTGCCTTCACCACCTCTTCAGGAGACCTTTGCGGTACCTGTTGGCAACCGGAAAAAACCAGCGCCGCAGTCAAAGCGATTACCCCACCGCTAACGAGAGACTTTCTTTGCATAAAGTGCGATAAAAAATAATAAAGATTTCCCAGCCATAATAGTGTTTCCGCCCAAGACTGTAAATTGACTGATGTGAAAGTATATTTTGTAATTTAGAGATATCGCATGGATGAAAAACAAATGTGCCCTATAATAGGGAACATAGTGATGAAAAAAGACAACCTCAATCGCTCCCATTACCAAACCATCACCCATGAAAACGCACCCGCACCACCCGGAAAAAAAGGTCACACGCTTTATAAGCGCACTCATGCTGTCGGTTCTTTTTTTCTCGACGCTCCCGACGGCCTTCGCACAAAGCTTCTCGGACGTTTCGGACATCAACCGGAACGGAACCGCCATCGAATTTCTGGCAAAATACAATATCATCAGCGGCTACCCCGACGGAACATTCCAACCGGACAAACCCGTATCCCGCGTGGAGTTTTTAAAACTAGCCCTGTTAAGTTCCCAGATTGAACTTGACGTCAGCACTCCGAGCGGCTTCAAGGACGTGGACGAAAACGCCTGGTACGCGCCATACCTGAGGAAAGCCAAAAAAGAGGGCTGGGTCCAGGGATACGGCGACAATACTTTCAAACCAACGCAGAACGTCAACAAAGTCGAAGGACTCAAAATGATCGCGGAAATCCAGGGATGGCAGATCCCATCGGTCTATGAGCTGCCATATAAAGACACCGCCGTCACTCAGTGGTACACGCCGTTCGTCGCATACGGAAAATGGCACAATTTCCTGGAAGAAACAGGGAACTTTTTCATTCCGTCCGCAAGCCTCTCTCGTGCAAAAACCAGCGAAATTTTGTTCCGCGCGCTCGTGACAAAAGTGACCGGCAGCACAAACTACAGCCCGGAACTGATAGCAAAAGTCCCGGCAACGCTTCCGGGATTCACCTCAACAACAACCACGACCACAGTCGTTACACCTACAGCCCCCTCAAACTTCACGCCGGTCAGCTACCAAACCCAGTCAAAAACCTTTTTCGACAATATCACCCTGGACGAGGATTTTCCGAATACGTTCTATACCAACGAGTTCTACACCTTCCAGGG
>JAYRRV010000016.1:0-4440 GCA_041909955.1 Candidatus Altimarinota bacterium | reverse complement strand
GTGATGTTCACGCCGAACGCCGGATGAAAATACACGGACCCCACCACGAAAAGCAAATAAAAGGCAAAAATTCCGGAATACAAATGGAGCTTGGAAGCCTTCACCTTAAAGAGGGGAACTTTTTTATCCAGATAGTCCATGACCATCACCATCAACGAAAGCGACGACGCCACCAGAAAAGTAAAACCGATGAGGTATAGAGGGCCGGTAAGACCGGTAAACGTGTCCCCGGTACGGAAAGAATCAACATCCTGGTACCATGGGAAAAAGAGACTGATAACCATCAAAATCGAACCGATTCCAACCAGTTTCTTCTCAAACGGGAGTTCCGCGACAATTTGAGTGAGGCGTGGGTTTGGCATATGAAGGTTTTAAAAAACACCAAGGCCACTATAGAGCAGGAATTGGCTTTTTGTAAACGGAAGATAATTTACCGCAACACACAAAAAATCATCCGCGACTACCCAAACTCAAAATTTCTGTTAGAATACCGCCGCGTTTCCTCACTTAGGGATCACCCACCATGAAAATCGCCATAGACATTCGCGAAGCCGGAGCCGAAAAAACGGGCAAAGGCTGGTACACGTATAACCTCGTGCTCGAACTCCTGAAGCTCGACCATAAAAACGAATACACCCTCTATACCGACGGCGAAAAAAATCCCTACAAAGAGTTCAAAAACGCACACATCAAAAACATTCCCGGGAAATCCCACAAATGGCACCTCAACGTTCTCAAAGACCTCAAAACAAACAAACCCGACATCTTTTTTGCTCCAACCAGCTATATCATTCCCGCCCTTGTCCCAAAATGGCTCAGGGTTATTATCACCGTGCACGACCTCGTGGCGTTCCTGTTCCCGGGCAGTCACAATGCCAAGGCGGTGCTTATTGAACGTCTCACCCTGCGCCGAGCAGTCAAAAAAGCCTCGCAGATTTTTGTGGTTTCCGAAAACACGCAGAAGGACCTTTTAAAGCGTTTCAAATACCCTCAGGGGCGCATTCATCTGGTACCCTGCGCTCCCGCGGATTTTTATAAAGATCCCCTGAAACCGGAGGAAATAGCCAAATTTAAACTGAAGCACAAGCTCCCTGAACAGTTCATACTGGCCGTAGGAACGCTGGAGCCAAGAAAAAACTTCGGAACCCTCATCAAAAGTTTTGTCCTCATTAAAAGCAAACTGCCGGATTCCAAACTGGTCATCGTGGGCAAGAAAGGATGGAAATATTCACACATCGAAGACACGCTCAAAGAGTTCAAACTGGAAAACGACGTCATATTTCCCGGATACATGGAGGCAGAAGATCTCAAAAAAATGTATGCCGCGGCAACCGTATTTGTATTCCCCTCGCTCTATGAAGGTTTTGGAATTCCACCGCTTGAAGCCATGGCCTGCGGATGTCCCGTGGTCTCGTCCAATGTGGCTTCCCTGCCCGAAGTCGTGGGGGATGCCGGAATACTGGTCGAACCAAAAAACGCCCGTAAAAGTGCCGAATCCGTCATCAGCCTGATCGAGAATGACCAGATCCGGAACATGCTCATTGAACGCGGTCTGCGAAGGGCGGAAAAGTTCAGCTGGCAGAAGTCCGCGGAGGCGGCGCTGGCGGTTTTTGAAGCTCAGAATTCAGAGGGATAAATCGCGCCGAGCAGCGTCACAGGCATCACCGACCGTCATCCGGTTCATCTTTTTTTCATGATCCGTTTAATTATTCTTCATCTTTGATGCGTAGCATGAGGTGCGTCTTTTTGGTCCTGCAAATTATTGGAACAGTTGCAGCGTCCAGCGAGCGATCCTTAACATCAAGAAGACGGAACACACAAAGCCAAACAAAACCAACAGGAGAACCCATGAATCCCGTAACTATCAAAACCATGACCAGTTCCAACAACAAGTTCCACAGACTCATCTCCACGATCATCGCGGCATCGGTCGCCATCAGCCTCGCCGGCTGCGACTACCCGCCCGATGAACCGTACAAGTTGCCCAATTCCGGCAACCAGGCCGGGGATTCCCAACAAACCGGCGAGGGCGGTACCAGTCAAACCGGTACCCAGCAGCCCGAAGGGGGCCAGTCGCCCGGCACGCAGTCAACCGCGCAGGTGAGCTACGACATCCCTTCAGGCTGGGAAAAATCCGGCAATGACGCGCTGTACCGGCACCCGGCGAAGGAAGGAAAAATCCCGTTCGCCAAACTCGCGTTCAGCAGCTTCCGCAGCGGCACGGACGCGGATGCCCAAGCCCTCGTCAACACCTACTACCAGCAGGAAATCGACGAGTGCAAGCAGCCGCTCTGTGACAGCACCGCGCTCGCTTCGGCATTCAAAACCATTCACCTGGACGCGGGGGATGTCTACGTCTACGCTACGCCGGGAATCTATTCCGACGCCTCGCGGTCGAACCTCTTCGCCTTCGCCAGAAACGGCATCGTGTTCGAATTCGTGCTCTATGGCGACACTGTGGAAACGTACACCGGACTCATCGGACAGGTGATGACGTCCATCAACATCAACGGTAACTAAGAAAGGAAATTCCCATGCATCGGATCAACGCGTGGAGCAGTTTTATGCTGCTCCTGGTTTTGTCGTTCATCATGAGTATCGGTGGCAACGCCCATGCTCTCAACAACCCGGAGATCTGCAACGGTGACGATCCCGCGGCAAAAAAACCGCAACCGGAACACATCACCGACAACCAGCGATGTGACGAGGCACTCACCGGAGGGATGGCAATTCCCGTCGGGGACTTCAGCGTCCAGCACCCTTCTCCCCTGGAACCGCTCCGCCTCACCCAGACCTACAACAACGACGCGGGACACAACGGGCTGGATTTTGGCGGAGAATGCACCGGCGACTACATCGGCAAGGAAGAAATTCACGCCGCCTTCGCGGGCATCGTCATCCTCTCCTACCGTTGGCAAAACACCAGCGGATGGGGCAATGCCGTCCTCACCGCCACGCGCGCGAACCACTACTCCGACGAAATCATCACGAACTCGTACCACCACCTGGACAGCCGGTTTGTGGGAGGGTGTGAAATCGTGAACATCGGCGGGTGGCTGGGTATGGAAGGCACCACCGGCCACTCCGACGGGGCGCATCTCCACTACACGACCAGGCGCTGGAAGAACATCAGGGAACTTGCCGACACCATCGCGTCCAAAGGGGTTACCGGCGCATTCGGCGGGGCGGGGTACGGAGCCCAAAACGGGGCTCACCTCAACGGGCACCTCGACCCGGAAGGCCTGCTTTTTGACACTTTCCGCGACTACGAACTGGACGGAAACAACAATCCTCCCGAGTACGCATGGTCACTGCCGTACGTTCTGGACATGCGGCACCGGGGGATCGAGTTCGGGCTCTTTGACGGGAGATATGGCGCGGGTGAATACGTCACCCGCAGGGAAGCGGCGCGGTGGCTCAAAATCGCTGCACAGAGGTTCAACGCCACGCCCGTTATCCCTACCTTCGCGGATGTGGAGGCAACGGATTCCGACTATCCGTACATCGAGGCACTGGTCGGATACCCTTCCGCGTATCCCGTCATCAACAAGAACGCCGGCATCACGAACGGGCAGAAATACTTCTACCCGGACAGTCCGGTTACCCGCGCACAGGCGCTCAAAATGGTCATCCTGGCGTTCTATTCCGCCGAGTTTCTGCAGGTGTTCGAAAACGACATCTGGAACGCTCATGAGGCGGATGCCGCACAACTCCTGGGGCAGTTTCAGGACGTGAGTCCCCAGGAATGGTACGCGCCTTTTGTGTACTTCGGTGCGCAAAAGGGACTCGTGGCCGTACAGCAGAACTTCCATCCGTTCAACACCGTCAGGCGGGAAGAGATGGCCAAGTGGGTAAGCGAAGGAGCTGCGGTCATTCAGCAGCAAACCTCGGGACCCTGCAGCTACCTCTTCTGCCCCGCGGACTACTTTTGCGAACCCGCCTCGGGCCAGTGTTACGCCATTCCCACCTGTGTACCCAGCGAAAGCCAGGTATGCGAAGCGGGGGGCGGATACACCGGAAACCAGGGCGGATCGGGAGGAAGTGGGTCGGGCGGCAATGGCGGCACGGGCGGGTCGGGTGGCACTTCCGGCAGCGGCGGTTCCAACCCCGACCCCTGCGGAGGATATTGCGGTCCGGGAACGGTCTGCAACCACTCCAACGGCATGTGCGAACTCGACACCGGCGGCACGGGCGGAAGTGCGGGAAGTGGAGGAATCGCGGGAACCGGCGGCACTTCCGGAAGCGGCGGCGCGGGAGGCTCATCCGGCTCCGGGGGGCACCGGCGTCAGGTCAAGCTTGGTCAGCCGGTTTTCGTCGCACCAAAGCGTCGTGAGCTCCGGCACCGGCGACAGGTCGAGCTCTGTCAGCAGGTTTTCTTGGCACCAAAGCGTCGTAAGCCCGGGCACCGGGGTTAGGTCGAGCTCTGTCAGTTGATTACTC
>JAYRRV010000015.1:0-7352 GCA_041909955.1 Candidatus Altimarinota bacterium | reverse complement strand
CGACAGGGACATCATGATCATCGACCTGGGATTTCAGTTCCCGGAAGAGGATATGCTCGGCGTGGATTATGTAATCCCCGATTTGAGTTATCTTGATGACAAGATCGACCGCATCAAGGGTATTGTGATTACCCATGGGCACCTCGACCACGTCGGCGGGCTCCCATACGTGCTGCCAAAACTCGGATTTCCTCCGATCTATGGAACCAAGCTCACCAACGGCCTGATTGAAAAACGCCTGGATGAGTTCGGGATGCTTAAGCAGTCCAAACTCATCAACATCACCAAGGACGACATTATCCAGCTGGGTCAGTTCAACGTCAGTTTCTTCCACGTGAACCACAGCATCCCCGATGCCGTCGGTGTCGTGGTCAAAACGCCCGCAGGCAACATCGCCCACACGGGTGACTTCAAATTCGATTTCACTCCGTCCGGCGACCAGGCACCTCCGGATTTCGCACGCCTGGCGGGTCTTGCCAGTCAGGACATCGCCGCATTCTTTATGGATTCGACCAATGCCCTTAAACCGGGCTATACGGTTTCCGAAAAGAAGGTCGGAGCTTCACTGGAAAACGTGATCAAAAACACGGATGGAAGAGTGGTAATTGCCTCATTCTCAAGCCAGATCGGACGCATCCAGCAGATCGTTGACCACGCTAAAAAATACGGCCGCACCATTTTTACCAGCGGTCGCAGTCTGGCGGACAACATCTTCATCGCGTCAAAACTCGGGTACCTTAAAGTGCCCCAGGGTTTGATCCAGGATATCCGCAAAATGGGGAAAACCCCGGAAAACAAGATGATCATCCTCACCACCGGAAGCCAGGGGGAACCGACCTCGGCGCTCACACGCATCGCGTTGGAGGACCACCCGAACATCAAGGTGAAGAAAGGCGACACCATTGTCCTTTCATCTTCACCGATTCCTGGAAACGAAAAGGCGGTCACCACGGTAACCAACAACCTCTGCAAACTTGGTGCGCACATCATCAACAACCAGATCATGGATGTCCACACATCCGGCCACGCGCAGCAGGAGGATCTTAAGCTCGCCATCAGCCTCGTGAAGCCAAAAAGCGTCGTTCCCGTCCATGGGGAATACTTCATGCGATACGGACTCAAGGAGATCGCCATGTCCATCGGCTACCACGAAAAAAACGCCATCATCGTGGAAAACGGAGGGGTGATTGAAGTGGAAAACGGCGAAGCCAAGGCCACCGGAGAATCGGTTGAAACGAAATATATTCTCGTTGACGGACTTGGCGTCGGCGATATCGGCGCGCAGGTTATGATGGATCGACAGACCCTTGCGGAAAACGGGGTACTCATCCTGGTCGTCAGCATTGACGAAAAAACCCGCAAGGTACAGAAGGACGTCGATGTGATCTCCCGCGGCTTCATCTATATGAAAGAATCGGAGGAACTTGTGAAAGCCATCAGCGCGATGGCCCGCGATGCCTATAACAAGGTGCTTGATAAACGCGGCCCGGAAACCAAACGCGGCGATATCAAAAAATACATCAAGGAGACGGTGGACAAGTTCGTTCATCAGAAAATCGAACGCCATCCTCTGGTGCTTCCGATCATTATTGAACAGTAGGACCGTCGAAAATCTGTAATACCTGCTCAAAAACTGCCTTTACCAACACGGAAGGGCAGTTTTGTTGACTCCCAAAGAAAACGTTGACAAATTAAAGTTTAATGTTAAACTAACGAACCAATGCTTTAACAGAGCGCAATTATGTCTGATGATAACGGAAAAACAGGGACGGCAGAGGTGAACGAACAGCCGGTGGACAACACCGAAAAACCTCTAACCGATGCAGAAAAGAAGGAGCGTGTGACCCTCGACCAAATGGATGAGGGGATGTTTCAAAAACCGGTGGTAAGAAAACTGCTCGGATTAACCAAGGAAATCGGTCATTACGGTCATAAAAACCACCATGGTGATGATCTGAAAGGCGCTCAACTCGTCGATGCGATCAAAGAATCGCTCATGAGTTACAAGAAATTTTCACACCTGGTGGAGTCGCTTCTGAACAGTATTCTTGATGGAACCATGACGGAGGATGAAGTGGATGTGAGCGAGAAAAAGCTGATGGAAGGAGTGTTATATTGGGTTTATTTCCGTATCGACATGGGATTCGGGAAAGAAGGAGACGCTGACAGGCATGCCGCCGAAACTCGTCGTGTATTGGAAACATTGATAGAAAACAACATCCTTGGGGATGATCGCGAACAGGTTATTCTGAAATGCATGCAGGGCTGTCTTCCCGGCGAGTCCGCTCAATTCATCCACGAATTTTTTACGGACAGGTATCTGGGGGAACAAACAAAAAATGAAATCCGTGACAAAGAAGGGGCAGCAAGAAAAGAGTTTGAGGCCCAGTTTCTTGACCCTGCGACGGGGAAATATTCCAACACTATCAGACCTGGCGGCCCGACTCCCCCAAAAGGAACACCGGCACAGCAAGCTCCGTCCCCACTACCTCAACCTGAACCTGAACCGGAAGAAAAGTCGGTTCAACAGCAAGAATCCGCAGAAAAGGCGGAACTTCCAATTGCAAGGGTGGTAGTAAGTATCGCCAGATGGCACATTGACGAGGATTACGAGCAGCGGGAATACACCAAGATGCTCAGAAACGGGGTTGAATATCACCCTGCCATTGTTCCCGGAAAACCGATTGAAATGGTCGATGAGGATGACGATACCAAAGTCACTGCCGCGCTGGAAATAGTCGGGAATAAATTAATGGTCGTATCAAAAGGAACCAGCCCGATCGTCGACATGGAAAGCGGAGTCATCGTCCACGGACTGGTAGTTGTGGAGGGCAAACCGGCCCGCATCCAGCTGGACGAGGACATGTTTGAAATCAACATTGAGCAAATAGAAAGGGCAAACGCTCCTGCGGCCGCAGTCGAACCTGCGCCTGCACCCGCCGATCAAACACCGCCCGTTGATGATTCACAGCCGGAAGCGGTATCCGCGCCCGCTCCTTCAGACTTTCACGACAGCCATCCTACCATCGAAGCCAAAGAAGTGGAGGCCTACAATCTTCCGGCGGTCATGAGCGTTAATAGCGCCGGAGACGTTCTGGGTACCTATATTTGCCTTGGTGAAAGCGACAGGGTGGTGTCCATTGGAACCGACCCTTCCTGTGACATCGTTCTCCCCGAAGGTGGAAACTTTAAACCCCTTTCCGCGGAAGTGAAATTCATCGGGAACAGAGTCTTTATTAATGCGGGGTCAGACTGTTTTATCAGGACAAAACATTCCGTTCCGAATTCCTTTATCTCGTCCCGCGCGGTCCATTTTGACCAGGATGATACCATCATCATCGGGGGGAAAGACGTGGAGACGGTTTATTTTAAAGTTACCTCAGAGCAGCCGTTTACCGAAATGGAAGTGAAGGCCGGTTTGGCGCAGCGAATTGAGAAAATGTCGGGACGGCTCCGCACTGCCGCAGATCTCCAGACGCTCAAAGAAATTGATAGACAGATAGCCGACCTCAGCAGCATGATCAGCTCGCTTCAGGACAAACTTGATGTTTTTGATCTTCTAAAAGCTTCATTGGACCTTGTGTTGGAAGCCTCCAGGACCATTGGAGTACAGGTAGCAAAAGAGCAAAGGGAGTACGAAGCAAAAATGGCCACCCGCCGCCATTACAGTGAGGCCGACGGAGAGACGGTGGATACACCGCGCCAATATAAATACGCGGTACTCATCGACAAAGTCTATCGGGACCCGCAGGGTGGGCTCATCATTCGGCCGATTTTCCCTCCAGGTATAAGCATGGGAAAAGACAAAGTGAACACTCTCGAGGCGCACGCTCCCCGGACCGAACGCGGTTCAAAATACGTGGTCCAGGACTATGAATGTACATTTGTGGCCGACGGTTCAAATATCCGCATGGTCATTGAGCCCAGAATGTTGAAAAATACCAAACTTCTGGTCAACGGCCAGATCCCCGGAACCCGCGACGGGAAAACGAACGAGCTGGACATGCTCCGCGCGCCGTTAAAGGACGGGGATGACATCGAGGTCGGACTGGATCGCCTGGGATTTGAAACAGATCACGAGTTTACTCTCAATGCGTTAAAACCGCATGCCGCGGCGTATCTCAAGGAAATAATGGAAGTATTGGTGCTGTATCCCGACCGTGGGGATGATGGAGATAAGAAAAACGCTTTGACGACCCTTCAGCACTTCCTGTCTTCAGGGATTGTCACGCAGGCCGAAGTTGATGAGCAAAGAGCAATTTTTGAGAAGGAAAAATGTGTACGGGAAACTACGGATATGGTCGGACAAACAATGGCCGGAATCCGCGGACACAACAAAGAACTTGCGCAGTATATCGAAGACGAAATAAACCTTTCGGGGCTTCCGTACGATGTCGCTAAATTCAGGGCGGCGTTGGAATTGTTGGAAGAACCCGACGTTCGTTGGGCGGAAACGGATTGGGTTCCGGAAGAATATCGCCGTGAACTCGGAAGCAGCGCGGTTCTGCGTCTGCATGCCTACGACAAGAAGCTTTTGGATCTCCGCGCAAAACTCCAGCAGGGAAATTACGGAAAACGTCTGACGAGTTTCTTCAGCAAAGAGGCCGAAAAAGAGTATGCCGGCGAGCAGGAGTCCTTGCGCCGCGCATTCCGCAAAATGCTGGTCGAAATGATTTCACTCATTCAGATGGGTGCAACCGGAGACCGGTATGACAAAAACTGGGTCACTTCCCGTTTGAGTACGGATCAGGCGCAGCAGGCGGAAGAAATATTTTTTGCCCAGCGCGTAGTGGGGCAGATCCACGAAGGCGCCGATTTTTCAGACGAAGATGTGAAACAACTGCTGGAAGCGGTAAAAGGTAAAACCTACGGAGATTATTTCGACTACCTCGAGGCTCCGTTCGAGGCGCCGATGGTAGACTTCGTCCTCGCAAAGGTGAAAGCAAGAGCCGGTGCGTTGCTGGCGGAAGCTCAGGAGGGCGATAACATAGGAACAAACCTCGCACGTCTGGAAGCGCTTATTGCGGCCGGCCTCACATCATATGAAAACATACATTCGGGACCGGAACAGTTCACTGAATTACGCGACATGGAAGAGTATTTCAAAAAACAACAGGCCGGACACGCGGCACTTGGGGTGCTGATGTCCGCCGCAGAACCGAGCCTCGAAGATATTGTGGATTTTGCCGAAAGGCACCGCAACGAAGAGTTTGTATTGAGCGATGAAAAAGAAGAAGAATTCAAAGCGTACTGCCGTGAGGCGCTGCAGGCGGCGATCCAGAAAGCGCGGGTCGGTGACATGAGATCATATTTTGCCGTCCTGGCTTCTTCGGCCGTTCGCCTGAAGATCGCAAAACCGAAAGATTTCGGAACGTCGGAAGGAGAACTTCAGGAATTCCATGAGGAAGAACAGCTCTCGGCGGCGACGCGGGAAATGCTGGAATTGCGTGAAGAAATAACGGCTTCCGGAATTCACAACATTCATCCCCTGCTCAAATTGAAATCGTTCATCGAGACAAACGATGCCGCCAATCTCACCCACAACGGAGAGTCCGCCAACCAGATCCTTATGGGGCTCGTTGGTGACCGGATGCAGGCTATGGTTGACCATGTAAAACAGGGAGGAGATCCGGGCTTCATGGAAATGATCGTTGACGATATGTGTCAGTTCGGATTACAACCCATGATCGAAACCTACGTTGAAAAAACTCTCGATGTGGCGATAGAAGGCCTGTTCGAGGAAAGAATGACGGTGGAAGAAGTGAGACCGACACTTATAGCCCTGCGCCTCCTGAAACTCGGAGAAATCGTGACAGTGGTGCAAACGACCGTCGTAGACAAATACGTGGGAAGATCCTTCGACAACCCCTCCCCTGACATTGAACACCGGATAACCAGGTTTGGTGAAAGCCTCAACGCGCTTGGCCTCTATGACGCCGAAAGCGACTAAAAATGGTGGGCAGAGAAGGATTCGAACCTTCGAAGGCGTGAGCCATCAGATTTCACGTAATCCTATAGTTTCCTATAAGCGTGGACTATATCATTACCATGCCATCCGTAAACGAATGACGAAGGTATTCCGGTATCTAGTCTCTACGGCGCCCCCGCCTAAGCGGGGTTCCCACGGTATTGGCATCTCGTTAGAGGAAGCTTTCACCGTTATCCCGGAATGTTCACCATAAGGTTTCCCTCATGGGCTGCCTTTTGACAGTCTGACCTCGTTGGCCACTTGAGTATCTGCCCGAATTTTCAACTCTCAATGAATTGAGCTGCTAAATCTGAACACAAAGACAAAATTTTTTCAAGTAATTTCTTGTCATTATACCGAATATGGAGAACACCCCATGGCATAATTCGTCGCTTATTGACATCATAATTCCGGATATACGGCTTTGTAAAATTTTGCACTGAAACGTCAAGCCTTTTTGCCCAAAAAGTTATCAGCTGGTCAACATTTTGATTAGAAAAGCAATAAAGATAAAATCTGAGACGTTTTTCATCTATCCTGAAAATTATCCTCAAAAACCTTAAAAATACACAAAGAATTCGGGGATCTGAATTGGCGAGATCCACCGTTTTGGTCGTTTTTGCACCTTCCCCAAAATAGAGCATTAAGCCGGCGGTAAATAATTTCCATTCACTCAAACTTTGAGGGGAATGATACTGAAAAGAAAGGGGTGTCGAGGCGTAACGTTCAGCTGGACTACGTCTCGGGATGCCGCTGTTTTTCAGAGCACCATAAATTTGATGAGTTGAAATATGAAGTTTTTGTGAAATCTTCAACGCACTCAGGCCATCCCTGTAAAGTGAAATAGCATGTTGTTCAATATGCTTCTTCAAAGATTTATCAAAAAGATGTTACGCCCCCGCACAACAAAAATTATCAATGCCAAAGCTGAAAGTATACATCTTGAGATTGAATGTAACGAAAATATCACGGAACGGATTCCACTCCCCCTTCTGAACCGGGGGATTTCCTCCGCTATTTTCCCGTACGGTCCAGCATCGTTTTTCTTCTGAGGACCGCCATCAATTCCGAGCGGGTTTGTTCGAGTTCCCTGCGCACCGGCGGGGGCGGAGGAACCGTTACCGGTCTTCCGGGACTCTCTTTGGCGCTCACCATGGCCTTGATTCCTTCAAAAAACCTTGCAAGAGTACTGGGATTTTCCTCGGCGACGACCGGTGATCCCGGAGGCAGCCGCATGGGTCTTCCGGCGGCCTGATCGGTGACGTCGGCGAGCATTTTCCGGATGGCTCTTTCAGGGATATGTCTTAAAAGCGCATCCGCCTGCGGCCCAAGGATCATATGAAGGTTGGTGTACAGACCCGCAAACGTATATTCAACTTCAATG
>JAYRRV010000014.1:0-6968 GCA_041909955.1 Candidatus Altimarinota bacterium | reverse complement strand
TGTCAACGGTGATGGCCTTCGGCGAAACGTCTCTGCCCATCCAGTTCACAAACCGTTCCAGGTAATGGTGGTAGTTCTCGATCGTTTTTTTCGACTGGTTTTTACCGATCTCCGCGTGTTCCAAAAAACGGACAACCAGAGCGCCAAGATTCATAACCGGGAGTAAGATTTGCTTTTATTCTAACACGAAAAAATGGTATATTACAGTGAGTTTAAAGTAACGCATGTATATTCCTGATCACAAAATAAAAGCTGCAGTAGTTTTCGTTCTGGCCATCGGGATGGGGATCGGTCTTCCGCTGCTCGGCAGAATCCAGGGGAGGGACATTACCGCTTCGGTCACTCAGCCGGAACAGAACGCTTCAACGCAGGAAACGTCGGGTTCTTCCCAGAACCAACAGTCCCCAGCACTGGAATGCAACGCCACTCCGGCAACGCCGTATGTCGGTGACACCGTCACCTGGCAAATAAAAACATCCAACATCGCCAACCCCGAAAATCTTTCCTTCATCTGGAGCGGCGCGGTCATCGGCAGAGGCCAGATAATCACCTGGAACTACGCCAAGGCAGGGACCTACTCGGCAAAAGTCCAATACAGAGATTCCGAACTCGGCTCGATGGAAGCAAACTGCTCGGTGAACGTCATGGAAAAATCAGCGCAGGACTCAACACAGGGCAAGACCACTTCCACCGCTCCCGCGACGTTATCGACGGACCCCTCCTCCGCCCCTGACATCCTCAGCTGCAAAATCATCAATCCCACCCTGTACATCACCGACAACAACATCAGCATCATGCGCTGTACACTCAAAACGCCGGCGCTGGTCACCGCACGGATCGTCAAAGGCGATTATCTGCCTCCGAACGACCCCGATCCGGCAAGTATCATAAAAACCCTCGTATTCGAAAAATCCGTTCACGATCAGATTTTCAGTTTCAACTGGAACGGGATCGACAGTTACGACAGTCCTGCGGCTGACGGACCTTACACGTTTGTGGTAAGCGCGCGGCAGACGGCGGAAACAACGCCGGACATTTCCATCCAGAAAATGCAGGTCCTGCTCACCCAACCCGCCACGACCCAGGAAAAGACAGCGGGAACACAAACTATTTCAACGCAGGAACAATCCCCGGTGCCGGACGACACCGTAACGCCCGAATCAGGCCAATCGGGCAACGAAACCAAAACTCCCGAAGCGAGCAAATGCCCCGACGTCAATTACCCGACCGACATCGAAAACCATTGGGCCAGGGAGTCAATCAGGAAGACGTATGATGATTGCATCTTCCGCGGATACCCGGACGGGACGTTCCGTCCGGAGCAAACCGTCACCCGGGCTGAGGCGGTGAAATCTGTATTGATTGCAGCGGGGATACCGCCAAAACTCGGCTGTTACGACACAGACTGCGGAACACCTTTCCAGGATCTTCTGGTATGGCAAAGCCAGTGGCTCCGCGCCGCCTGGGATCTGAAAATCGTGCAGGGAGTGACCGATAAACTTTTCATGCCGCAGAGGGCGATCACCCGGGGCGAAGCCATGGTTTTGATCGCCAAAACCTTCAGAATCGCGCCGCACAAAAACTGTTTCACCGCAAACTGCGGAGCGGGACAGCCCGACAATTTCTTCCTCGACATCACGGACCCGGTTCAGGGCTCATACATCAGGGCTCTGTGGGATCTGGGCATCATCAAAGGCACCGGCCCGAACACCGTTGATCCCGACCGCCCGGTAACCCGCGCCGAAATAGCCACCCTCATTATGAAAATCTAATTATTTTTTAACTTTTTCCTATGACCATGAAAAAAATGTTCAGGGGAATAACAAACGCCCTCGTCGCCGTAATGGGTGTCGTTTTATTCGTTCCTCTTGCCCTCGCGGCAAACCCGGCGATCCAGAACGTCACCATTAGTCCGACACCGTTTTTCAGCAACGTGCCCGGGCAGACGGCGCAACTGGACATTCAGTACGACTACAATACAGGGGGATTTGCCACCGGTCCGGTGATTGAACAGGTCCTCGCAAGCAACGGGAAAGTCGTATACGAATTTGGAGCCAACGGAGCCGACGACAAGGCAACCGCCCACTACACGCTCAAATGGGACGGAAAATGCAACGTCACCTACGGCGGCGCCCCATGCACCAACGGCAGTTACGTTGACGATGGGCAGTACAAAATCAGCCTGTCCTCAACCACCGCAACTCCTCCACCGGCAACCTATGAAAGCGCTTTGTTCGATGTCGCGCAGACCAAGGTTCCGGTCGTTACGCTCACGTCCACACCGGCAACAACCTACGTCAAAAATTCCGGAAACTACAACGTGAACTATAATCTCGTCAGAAACTCCGGCAGCACATGGATCGTTCAGTTGAAAATCAAATCGCTCTCCAGTGCGGATGAGGCGGTGATCTCCGAACCAAAAACCACAGACGGCGCCATGACCATCAACTGGGACGGTAAGTTCAGCGGCACTCCGGCCAGCGCTGGAAGCTACAGCTACGATCTCTGGGTGACGGCATCGGTGAACGGTTACTCCGTGGAATCCACCCACCTGACCGGCAATTTCACCATCACGCTTCCGGGAGCGCCGACCGCTGCGGTCAGCACGCTCAAGGTAAACCCAGACCCGTTTGATCCCGCCACAGGACTGCTCAACTTAAGTTACAATCTTTCCAACTCCAGCGGTGCCGCAACGATCACGGCCTCCGTCTACAGCTCCGCAAACCTGTCCACCCCCGTAAAAACATGGGGATTCACCAACCAGTCCAACGGAAACAACTCCATGACATGGGATGGCAAGGACGCTCTCAACAACAAAGTTCCGGACGGTTCCTACGTGTACCGGGTCGGAGGAAATGACGGAGCAAACGTCATCGCGAACCAGGACCTCACCTTCGCGGTTGCCACGGTACCGGTCTCAACCACCTGCGCCGGCTTCAAGGACGTTGCGTCAAACGACGCGGACTGCCCGGCCATCACCTACGTGAAAAGCCTTGGCGCCATGACCGGAAATCCGGACGGAACATTTGCGCCACAGGACCTGCTGCAGCGCGACCAGATCATGAAAATCGTTCTGGAAACCTTCAAGAAATACGACAAAGTGACGAACTACTGCAACGGCGTTCTGCCCTTCCCGGACGTTACCGAAAGTTCATGGGCCTTCCAGTACATCTGCCGCGCAAAACAGCTCAGCATCACCACGGGATACCAGTCGGGTCCTGACGCCGGCTTCTACCGCCCTGCAAGATCCGTGAACCGCATCGAATTCCTCGCGCTCGTTCTCCGCAACCTGTCGGAAACCATGCCGGCGAACACCGTTGCCTCCTATAACGACGTCGCAACCGGTCAGTGGTTCACCGGCTACGCCAAATACGCGTACGACAACCTCCTCTTCAACAAACCGAACCTCTTCCCAACCAACTTCATGGTCCGAGTTGAAGTGGCCCGCGTACTCTACAAACTCCACCAGCTCGGAAAGGTCTAACAGTTCCGGCTGAAAATCGGCAACTCAAAAAAGCCCTGCCTCCCCAAGAGTCGGGGCTTTTTACGATACTGACTTGCGGTGCTGGACGATATGGTACACGGCCGGAACCACCGAAATGATCACGATCACCCCGATGATTGGAAGAAGATATTTGTCGATGTCGGGAATAAGGTTGCCCAGAAAATAACCGGCAAGCGTCAAAAGAAAAGTCCACACCGTGCCCCCAACAAAATTATATTTCAGGAACGTGGAATATTCCATTTTCCCCACACCGGCAAGAATCGGCGCAAAGGTGCGGACGATCGGAACAAACCTCGCAAGGATAATCGTCTTGGGGCCGTGGTCGCGGTAAAACTTCTGGGCCCTTTCCAGGTTGTCCTTATGGAAAAGAAGAGACTCCTCCTTCTTGAAAATCCTTGGGCCGATCTTATGCCCGAACGCATATCCCACATTGTCGCCGAGCACGGCCGCAACCCAGATAAGCGCGATGACGGCGAAAAGATTCAGATGCCCCTGGGAAGCCAGAAAACCGGCGGTGAACAGCAGGCTGTCCCCCGGCAGGAAAAATCCGACCAGCAGTCCCGATTCCGCAAAAACAATCACAAAAAGCCCGATGTATCCCACCGCCTTAATCAGATTCACCAGATTTTCCCCCGCAAAAAGATCCATACCCGCAACGTTAGCAGGAATGGCAAAAATATTCAAACGGGGGCGCCGCTCAAAACACAAACATCCTGAAGAATTTTGGACAGCGTCCGCAGTATCGGAGTGGTATACTGCAATCGTCATTCAGGTTCACCGCATGCTCAAAACCCAAAAGGAACTCATCAAAGACGAGAACCGCACCCTGGCCCCATACGCCATGCACTCATGCGACACCCTGGGTCGCTTTCACAAAGAACGCGAAGACCTTACCCGCACCCCCTTCCAGCGCGACCGCGACCGGATTATTCATTCCAAACCTTTCCGCAGACTTCAGGCAAAAACCCAGGTGTTTGTTTCCTATTACGGCGACCACTACCGCGACCGGCTCACCCACACGATTGAAGTCGCTCAGATTGCCCGTGACGTGGCCCGCAGCCTTGCCCTCAACGAAGATCTTGCGGAAGCCATTGCGCTGGCCCACGACCTTGGGCACCCTCCGTTCGGCCACGGCGGCGAGTTCGCACTCGATGAAGTCATGCGAGAGTTTGGCGGCCACTTTGAGCACAACGAACAGAGCCGCCGCATCCTGGAAAAACTGGAAAACATGCACCCGGACTACGACGGGCTCAATCTGACCGTCGAGGTCCTTGACGGGTTGTTGAAGCATGAACAGTCCCACCACCTGGCCCACATCAAGTTTGTGACCTCCGCGCACCTGGAAAGCCAGGTTGTGGACATGGCCGACGAAATCGCCTACACCAACCATGACATCGACGACGGTCTTCGTTCCGGCCTCATTACCCTCCAGGACATGAGAAAATTCAAGCTCTGGCGCCGGGCGGAAAAAGACATCCAGGCCTTCTACGGCAAAAACATCGCCATGAAACGGCTCCAAAGCAGAGTCATCAGCCGGATGATCTCCCTGATGATCCGGGATTTATGCAAAACTTCCGAAGCAAACATCAAAAAAGCCAACCTGCGCAGTGTGCAGGATGTCCGCAGACACAAGGGAAAAATCATAGGTTTCAGCAAGGCCATAAAACCGGAAGTGGGCGAACTCCGTGAATTTCTCATGAAAAACTTCTATTACAATCCAAAAGTCGCACGTCAAATCGAACACGGCAAAAAACTTCTCAAAAAACTTTTTCTGTACTACATTAAAAAACCGCAAGAACTTCCGGAGCCGTACCGGAGCGCCATAAACCTTGGAGAAGCCGGGGAGGTTGTGGTAAAAGATTACATAGCGGGCATGACCGACCACTATGCCGAGGAACAGGCCAAATTAATCGCTTCCAAATGATCTGTCCAAAGTGCAAACACGAAGAAACGTCCGTCCTGGACTCGCGCGACACGCATGAAAAGCGCGAAATCCGCCGCCGCCGCGAATGCGAAAAATGCGAATACCGCTTCACGACGTTTGAGCGGGTGGAAAGCACAAATTTCATCATCATCAAAAAGGACAACTCGCGCGAAAGCTACGACCGGCAGAAGCTGGAGCGCGGCCTTTGGAGAGCCTGTGAAAAACGTCCCGTCACCAAGGAACAGATCGAAAAACTCCTCAACAGCCTGGAGGAGGAGATGGCCAACCTGGGCAAGGAGGTCCACAGCCGCGTCATCGGCGAAGGCATCATGGACAGATTACGCAAAATCGACGACGTGGCCTACATCCGTTTCGCCTCTGTCTATAGACATTTCAAGGACCTAGAGACATTCAAGAAAGAACTTTCAAAACTGATCGACTAGACAGTGTCTATAGACAACTATTTTTCCTTTGCGATGAGACGCTTGGAAGGGGTTTTCTTCGGCTCTGCCGGTGTTTTCTCTCCCGATTTTTTTGCCGGTTCACCCGAGGTTTCAGCGTTTCCCTCCAGCAGATCCTTCAAGGTTTTCATAAACCTTGCGGCTTCGGCACCGTCCAGAATTCTGTGATCGTAGCTCAAACTCAAATACATCATTTTGCGGACTTCAACTTTTCCGTTCCGGACCACCGGTGTGTCTTCGATCATCCCGATGCCCAAAATTGCGGCTTCCGGAAAGTTAATGACCGGAGTAAAGAATTTGCCGCTGCCCGCCGAACCAACATTGGTCACGGTAAACGTTCCGCCTTTGAAATCCATCGGATTGATTTTTCTGGTCCGCGCTTTTTCGGCCAGCTCCACAATTTCCTTGGCAATCGCAAAAAGCTCCTTGCGGTCAGCACCCTTTAAAACCGGCACCATCAGGCCCGCTTCCGTATCCACGGCGATGCCAATGTTGTAATATTTTCTCATGATAATCTCACGGTTTTCCTCGTCGAGCATCGCGTTCAAAAACGGATGCTTTTTCAGCGCCTCACATAGCACCTGCAAAATGTAGGCCATGAAGGTAAGTTTGATCCCCTGTTTTTCCGCTTCTTTCTTTTCCGCCTCGCGCTTGGCCCAGAGATCCGTCACATCCGCGGTGTCCATATGGGTCACGTGGGGCGCGGTCTGCACCGACTTCACCATGTGGTCGCCCACGGCCTTGCGCACTCCGTCATACGGAGTGCGGTCGATGTATCCGAAAAGATCGTACTTCTTCACCGCTTTGATTCCGGATTTGATGACACCCGCCATGGAACCGCCGCCGGAATTACCCGGCTGGGTCGTCGCGGGCTGGGCAACCTGGCCTTGGGCCTGGGCAGTCACAGTTTGAGGAGGTTGAATAATCGGACAAACTTCCGGCATGGGAGCCTGTTGTACCGATTGGGCACCGCCAAAGACCGCCCCGCTGCTGCCAAATGGATTGGTGCCTCCCGCAACGGGAGCCCCGCTTCCGAACACTGCCCCACCAAAAACCGCCCCTCCGGCTGTGGGAGCCT
>JAYRRV010000013.1:0-4285 GCA_041909955.1 Candidatus Altimarinota bacterium | reverse complement strand
TGCCCTTCCTGCCAGACCGTTTTAGCGAACGAGCAGGTGGTGGACGGCAGGTGCGAAAGATGCAAGCACGAGGTGACCAAGCGCGATTTGACGCAATGGTTCTTTAAGATCCGTGATTACGCCGAACGGCTGCTGAATTTTGAGGGACTGGACTGGCCGGAAAAGACCAAACTCATGCAGCAGCACTGGATCGGGAGAAGTGAAGGAAGTGAGGTGGTTTTTGAGCTGTGCGACCCGGAAGGTAAAAAGACCGGTAACTCGGTGACGGTTTTTACGACCCGGATCGATACACTGTTCGGCGCCACCTATATGGTTCTTGCCCCCGAGCATCCGCTCGTTCTGGAAATTTCGACCAAAGAGCACCGTAGGAACGTTGAGGAGTACATTGAAAAAACAAAAAAAGAGACCGACATCGCAAGAAGTGCGGAAGACCGCGAAAAAACCGGTGTCCAGACGGGAGCGTTCGCGATCAATCCCGTAAACGGTGAAGTGATCCCGGTGTGGATCGGTGATTATGTTCTGGTGACCTATGGAACCGGTGCCGTAATGGCCGTCCCCGCACATGACGAACGGGATTTTGCTTTTGCGAAGAAATATCAGCTGCCGATTGTTGAAGTGATCCGTCCTGAAAAAGGCGAAACCCCATTGCCATCAGAAGCCTATACTGAACCCGGCTTACTGACGAATTCGAAAAAATTTGACGGGCTGACTTCGTCCGAGGCCAGAAAAAAGATCACTGAATTTTTAATGAGGAAAAAGACCGGCGGCGCAGGTCATGCCGGCAAGTTTGTGGTGAATTACAAACTGCGCGACTGGCTTGTTTCACGCCAGCGTTACTGGGGTGCCCCGATTCCGATCGTCTATTGCGATACCTGCGGAGAAGTGCCCGTACCAGAGGACCAGTTGCCGGTGGAACTCCCGCGCGATGTTGATTTCACTCCCAAGGGTGACGGTAAATCTCCGTTGAACACCGTTGATTCCTTCGTGAATACGAAGTGCCCCACCTGCAACGGGAAAGCCCGGAGAGAAGTGGACACGATGGATACGTTCGTGGATTCGAGCTGGTATTTTTTACGCTATCCTTCGGCCCGGACGAGTGAAAAGCCTTTCGACACCACCATGACGAAATACTGGCTTCCTGTGGACATGTACATTGGCGGTCCTGAACACGCCTGTATGCACCTTCTGTATGCCCGTTTTATCACGATGGTTCTCCACGACCTGAAACACATCGATTTTGATGAACCTTTCAAGCGGCTCGTGCACCAGGGAATGATTACCAAGGACGGTGCCAAAATGTCCAAATCCAAAGGTAACGTGGTGAGTCCCGACCAGTTCGTGGACAAATACGGAAGTGATGTTTTCCGCATGTACCTTATGTTCATGGGCCCGTTCACCGACGGCGGCGACTGGAACGACCAGGGCATCACGGGCATCGCGCGTTTTGTGGAAAGATTTTACCTTCTCATGCGGTCTAAAGACCTGGTCACGGACAAAGCCGGGCTTGACCGTGCCGTTCACAAAACCATTAAAAAAGTGACTGAGGATATAGAACATTTCCAGTTCAATACCTGTGTGGCGGCACTTATGGAGTTCGTGAACGCCGCGCAAAAGACAGGCATCGACGTGTTGAGCCAGGTACAGATGACCAAACTTATTGCTCCGCTCGCTCCGCACCTTGCTGAGCAGATATGGGAAGAGCTTGGCCAGAGTTTCAGTATTTTTGAACACGGCTGGCCGACATTCAACCCCGACCTTATACAGGAATCAACCCTGGTTCTCCCCGTCCAGGTGAACGGAAAAATCCGCGGGCAGATCGAGGTGGCCATCGATGCAAACAAAGACGATATTCTTGCCGTTGCGAAAAAAGATTCCAACGTGTCGCGCCACCTGGAAGGAAAAACGTTGGTCAAAGAGATTTACGTGCCCGGAAAGCTTGTGAGTTTAGTCGTGAAGGATTAAAATATCCTCATGCTCCAAAAGAAAAAACAAACACGTTCATCTTTGTATGGTATGCGTTCGGGCGCGCGGCCTGGGTTTTCCCTCGCCGAAATGATTCTGGTGGTTGCTCTCACCCTTTTTCTTCTGACGGTCACCGTGCAAGGTTTTGTGAATTCAGCCTCTCAGTTCAGTTTCGCCAATGCGGCCCAAAAAGTCGAAGAAATGGTACGTACCGCCCGCAGTCTTGCCATCAGCGGAAAAGCTCAGCTGGATTATACCGATTACGACAAGGATGGATGTTTTGATGACGTAACGCTTCATGATCCCGTAAAATGTCAGGCTCCCGCGAACACCGTTCCCGATTATGTGACCCCCGCCCACTATGGGGTGAATTTTAGTAAAACAACTTCCGGAGTTCCTCCCGTGGACGCTTACACGGTGACGCTTTTCGCCGACAACCATTCGGCGACCGACGAAGGAAAGTACAATCATCCCAGTGACTTGGTTACCGATTACAGGTTGGGCGGTGACATTATTCTTGATCAGTTTGTACTTCCGTCCAGTATGACGTTGATTATTCCCGGTATGAGCGGTACATCCGCCACGGTTTTCTTTTCGCCGATTTTTGCCGACCTGAGTGCGGATTTCACTATCACTTCCGCGGACCCATTCTTCCGCTATGGAGTTACCCAAACCGCAGGAGACATCAACCGCAAGCGCTGCTCCCAGATTCATGTCCTGGCAGGTATCAGTGAACCGATGAAGAACATGACCTCAAGCTTAACGAGCTGCGCATTCCCATAATACCTATGACACTATATTTTATCCGACAACCAGGCAGGAAAAAATCCCTCAAAAAGGGGGAGTCACTCGTCGAGGTCATCATGGCAATTTTTGTCGTGGCAATGGGATCGGCCGTTGCTACCTCGCTCATTATTTCCGCCCTGCAGTCAAACCAGTTCAGCCGGGACAACCTGATCGCTCTGAACCTTGCCGTTGAAGGGATGGAGGCCATGAGGGCCATACGCGACGCAAACTGGCTCAAATATAGTTACGACAAGCCGAATTGCTGGAATCTATTTCCCGATCCTTCTGTTACCTCCTGTGATCCGGCGTCCATTCCGGCTCCGAAACAGATCGCTCCAGCTAAATACACCGTGGATTTAAATCTGACGAAGAACCAGTATGGGTGGTCATTGTCTCTTGCGGGGTCCGGGCTGGATCTGAACAATCCGACGGGAAATGACCCGTATGTTCTCAAGTACTATGATATTGATACGGCAAAAAACAGCGACAACACGGGTACCGCGGCCGACGATAAAGATATTATGGTCTCCGCCAACTCCTCCGGAGAATCCCCCCTGTTGTCGGATACCCGGTTCTACCGGATGGTGGAGATTTCCTATCCCAGCTGTACTTTCACTTCGCCCTTCACCACTCCACCTTGCGAGGATATGGATATCGTTTCTACGGTTCAGTGGAAATCACAGGGTGTTACCCATCAGGTGGTGCTGAATTCAAAACTTACCAACTACCAAAAAGTTAAAGTTAAATGATGAAACATCTTTTGCCCCATCCACCGGCTCACAAAATATCAAAAATACGCGGAGCGTTCACGCTTGTGGAAGTGTTGATCGCGGCGTCCATTTTCACGATCGTAAGCCTGATCGGCATCAATGTTTTCGTGAACGTCATCCGTATCCAAAAGCGAGTGGCTCTGGAAAATGCCATTTATGAGGACGCGCGGGTAATGATGGAACGCATAGCGAGGGAAATCCGTTCAAATACTGTTGATTATGAGGAATATTATAACAAGGCCATGGATCAGGAGGCAGGATTCTCATCGATTACCGGGCTGGGTGCAAAAAACCCTTATGGTAACCGCTACGGATGTTATGCGAAAAGGTTTTATAATCCGGGAACGGATGGTCCAGAATACTTAAATTTCGGCGCAATGTGTGCGGCGGACGGCAGCACGGTGAGTTCCAACCCCGATTGTATCATCGACAAAACCACGTTAGACATCAACACCGGGCAAAATCCTTTCGCCGGTTTTAGTCCAGCAGTTTCTCCGAATAAAGACCCCGAATCTGCCAACGCGTTTTGTGACTACACTTTTGCGGGCGATGTTGTATGCGGCAAAGCTGCAGACAGTGACCATAATGTTCAGAACCAGCTCTATCTCATCAATGCCCAAGGCACGCAAAAAACCATTTTTGCGAGCAAAGAGATTGCTCCGGCCGTTGCAGGTCCGCCCGCAGTTCCCACTGAACATGCCCTGGCTTTGTTGCGTTTAACCGGACAGAACCCCGACAAAGATTCCGTGTATGAACGGTGGAGAGAT
>JAYRRV010000012.1:0-5425 GCA_041909955.1 Candidatus Altimarinota bacterium | reverse complement strand
TGGTCTTTGCCGTACCGGTTTCAGGCGTCACCAGAAAAAATGCGCTCGGAGCAGTATTATTCACGACGGTCACGATGTGAGTGGTGGATGAAATGTTTCCGGCTTTGTCCAATACTTCCATTTTAACAGTATACAGCCCGGCCTTCTCAAAGGTGTGGCGTATGGATTTTGTACGTGAAAAATAACTGTCGAGCGTACCGTCGTTTTCAAAATCCCAGCGGACTTCAAGTCTGCTGGAATCGGTTTCATTATCGGTTGACCCGCTGCCGTCAAAAGTAAAGCGGGTTGAGGTGGTGCCCCTCGCCTGGCTCTGGAGGCTGGACTGGTCGTTAAAAATCGTAAAATCGGCTACAGGTGGAGTATCCGGTTCATCTTCCGTATACACTGGAGGGCGGTAGTAGTCATGATCAAAAGCGTCATATTTGGGAGGAATATAGGTCGAAGGCGTGTAATCGGTGGGAGCCAGCATGCTGTAGTACTCGGCAAAAACAGGTTGGAAAAGAGCCAAACTTGCGATCATGTGAGCAATAACTATGCTAACGAGCACTTTGCCAACTCGAGCATTAGAGTTTTGGCTTGTACCTAAAGAAAAAAACATATTTTTCATGATATTCAAAACAAGGCAGCAAAATATCATAAAAGACTGCCTATGTCAAGGGTTGAAGCTCGAAGGGGGACAATGCTACTCGTTCACGGTATCCTCGCGGACGACTTCTATTTTGATATTGTCGGGGACGTTCGGCATTGTAGGAGCCCAGGCCGGCCAGCTGTCGATGTTGACCTTATTGATTTCTGGTAGGTTCTGGATGTAATCGCGGGCTTCGGTGATCTGGTGGCCTACCACATGGTCCTTGATCTTCTTCACCAGACGTTCGCCGTTCTCTTTTTCCGGATCAATCTCAAACTCCTCAACGCCTTTGATGGTGGAAGTAATTTTGACCTTCTTATTGGCCTGGTCCGTTTCAATGATACGGTAGGTGAGTGACTCCTCATCAATGTGGACGAGCCGTTTTTCAGGATTCTTTTTGAGTTTGAGTTCGGTCTTCAGCATATTCATGAGCTCATCCCGATTATAAGCGATGCCGGTTGCCGAAAGCTCCCCTTGAATCTCAAAACTTTCCAGTTTCTGGTTTTCGAGATTCGGAGGAACGGTTATTCTGGGTTCGGTGGTCTGGAAAGCCTTATCACCGACCAAAAGCACCAGATTCGTTTTATCGGTCTCGTTCCGTTTGGTAACGACTGATTGGAGTTCTGCCTGGGCGGAGTTTCTCAGGTCCGTCGCGAGTTTCTGTTTTGCCGCCTCGATATCCTCTTTGGTGATGTGTTTGCTCACAAGAGTTTTGCCGCCGCTCATGGGATTTTTGCTCTCCGCATAAAGCTTCTTTTGATTGTCGGCGGAGAGGCCCGGCAAAAAGAACTTCGATGGCTGGAGGTTTCCCCGCTCTCCCACGACCTGTCCCAGGGCGTCGATCTGGTCCGCCTCCACGGCAACGTCAATCGTGCCGGGAGTATTGTCCTTCTGGGCGGGAACGGTCACATAATCGTTGATGCGGAAAACAATATTTCCGGAAGTCTGGAAGCGGGTTTTTGGAATGAGTGGCCATTCCTGGTTGCTGGTATTAATGATGGTGATCACGCCCTTGGCGTTTTCTCCCTGAAAATCTTTCCCCGTCGCCTGGTACTGGAAGGGCCGTTTGATACTGGTCGTAATGGTGTAACTTGCGATTTCGTGAAGCGGGTGCGTGTCGAGCTCAGCGCGGTTCGCTTCCGCATCGGCCAGGATGATGTTCACGGAGGTTTGGAGTACGTTGGACTTCGGTTCAAGTTTGATCGTGGCCCCGGGAAGCGCGATGTAGGTAATGGTGAGGAGGATGATAAGACTGACCACCACCAAAGCAACAAGAGCCTGACGGTTCGGAGCTTCAAGAACAAGATGCCCCTTGTCTCCCTGAGGCTTCTGCTGGCCCTCGCCGACTTTGGTCTTCCGCATCGGGAAAGCCTTTGGCAAAAGACGGAGGCCCTCTTTTTTTCCACGACGAATGAGGTCGGAAATGGAAAACTTTTTTTCGGTCTGACGGATGGGCGTGTCATCCTCAAGCGCATTGACGCTCGCTTTGAGGGGACTGATATTCATCTGGTCCTCAAGGAATTTCCCGGACACAAGGCTCGGATGTTCATGCCCTTCGAGTTTGTCGTATACCACCAGCCCGACCTGTTTGGCGAGCTTGATGCCGTTGGGGTCGTTGGTGATGATATAAATGTTTTTCTCAAGATCCTCGGCTTTCCGCTTCAATATTTTGAGATTGACGATGCTTTGAAAAACGATCGCGCGCTTGGGCACGACAATGTAAACGTTCTTCATTTTCAGCTGCTTGAGCTTGTCGTAAATCGAGGTGACTTCATCGTCGATCTCGGTGTAAAGAACTTTTTTCGCTTTCAAGATTTTCTCTTTTTTTTGATCCTCAACGCTTTCGGTCTCCTCACTGTCGCCGATACGTTTGGTCGCCACAAACTTCTTGCCGCTGCCAGCGGACGAAGCCGTTTTTTTTGGGGGTTCCTTTGGGGTCATCGTTAGATTTGAATCAATCGGACAACTTTTTTGAGGAGTTTGGAGAGTATTTGTTCTTCGCCAATGTATTCAAGGGCGATATTGGCCAGCGCGAGGGGAGTCACATCCTCCATATCCTTGAGAGCCTTGGTCTCATCATGCATGTTCATGATCATCTTGGGCTGCATGAAGGTGATGTGGGGTTTCTTGGGGAAGGGAAGTTTCTGCGTCCATTCGCGGGTCTCCAGAACCTCCTTGATTTCGGGAAGGTGGGAACCTCCTCCACAGAGTAAAATTTTCGAAGGAAGAATATCTACATTTTCAAATTCGCTCAGGGTGAGTGCGACGCCGGAGAGCCAGACCTCGCAGTCGCTCTTCATGGCCTCGCGCACGATTTTGTGGGACTGCTTTTCCAGCCGCTCGTTGGAGTATGCCAGCTTGATCTCCTCGGCCTCTTCAAAGGATATGTTCAGGGACTGTGCCAGCCGTTTGGTGAAAGTGCGTCCGCCGAGGGTAAACATTTTGGTTCCTTCCACCGTGCCGTTGCGCACCACCGCGATGTCCGAGGTTCCGCCTCCGACGTCAATAAAAATCGCGCTAAAATTCCCTCCGTCTTCGTAGGCCATGCAACGGGAAACCGCGTAAGGCTCAGCTGTTATTGCGAGCAGCTCCATATCAAGTTCTGCGGCGATGGTTTGGAGAGCTCCGTAGTGGACCAGCGGAGCAAAGGCGTTAAAAATTGAGATGGTCACCTCCTTACCCTGGAAACCCAGCGGGTTCGCCACTTTATAGCCGTCGATATACACACCCACGATGGCGGCGTTCACGAGTTTTACGTCGATCTCATTGTATCCGGTTTCAAAAGCCAGCTGAGAACGCACTTCGTCAAAGGCCTTCCACTGAACCTTGTGGACGATATTTTTGAGTTCATCCAGGGTGATCTTGGTATCGGGCTCGCGGCGGGTATAACTGATCGTGGTCGTTGCGCCTTTGACAAGTTCACCGGCGATACCCATGATGAGCTTGGACGCGTTCGCTCCGGCCATTTTCTCCGCATCACGGATCGCATCCTGGCAATTGTTGATGACCGAAGCGATGTCCGTGACCGCACCGCTCTGCATGTCCCCAAGGCGTTGCCGTTTTCTGCCTACGCCCAAAACCCTGCCCTTCGTTCCTTCGGCGGAGCACAAAAGCGCTTTCACAAATTCGGTACCGATATCAAGTGCCACATAATAATTCCCCCGCGCTTGAGGCAAACGTCGAAAAAATGGCATAAAACAGCTAAAAAAGCCCTACAATTCTAGTGAAAACTTCCCACAGCGTCAAGGAAAAAGCCACACCACAAACCAGGATTATTCAAAGAAATTAATCGACCACCTTGCGTGCAATCTGCTCGTTGATTCTTGTGGTCACTTCGTAGTTGATCGTCCCAATCCATTGGGCCATCTGTTCGGCCGACACCTCTTCATCCCCCTGGCGTCCGAGCAAAACGGCCTCGTCCTCGATTTTTGCGCCGGGGATGTCCGTCACGTCGACCGTAATCATATTCATGAATATGCGGCCGCGCACGGGCGCGCGTTTGCCGCGGATAAGCACATGGGCGGTATTGGAAAGTCCCCGGCGGTCATAACCGTCGTAATAACCCACAGGCAGAACGGCGATCATCGAGTCATGGCCTGTTTTGTACGTGCAGCCGTAACCGATGTAAGAACCTGCAGGAACTTTTTTCACCTGCGCAATTTTGGATTTCCACGTCAGCACGGGTTTCAATAAAATATTTTTCCCATCCTTCACCGCGGAAACGCGCGTTTCATTGGAAGGCCATAGGCCGTAATTGCCGATGCCGGTTCGCACCATCGTAAAATGGGTTTTCGGAAAAAGAATCGTCGCGGCGGTATTCGCGGTATGAATATATTTCGGTTGGAAACCGCGGGCACGAATCTCGTCGACGCTTTTCTGGAAATTTTGAAGCTGGAATTCGGCATAGCTATGGTCGGTCGTGTCTTCGATATTGGCGAAATGGGCAGCTATTCCTTCAAGCTTTAGCAGTGGATTGTTGCGGTAGAACTCAAGAATCCCTTCAAGCTCGTGGGGAAAAATCCCCTGACGGTGCGTCCCGGTTTCAACCTTTAGATGAGTAAAGGCGGGACAGTTCAGCTTTTTGGTGATCTGTGCCAATGTGTTCATGGTCTCCATGTTGTAAACAACAAAATGAAAACCGTTTTCGACGGCGGTTGAAAGCTCATTCAGGGCAATATATCCCATAATATACACGGGAACTTTTACCCCGTGTTCACGCAGCGTCACTGCTTCAAAAAGAGCGTTGACGGCAATCCAGTCCGCACCGGCTTCCACCATGAGCGGGGCGCATTGCACCAGTCCGTGGCCGTAAGCATTAGCTTTTGCTGCCGGGCAGAGCACACGGTCATTACCCGCCAGCGAACGGAAAGTCTGGATGTTATGGAGAAGATTGGTGCGGGAAATTTCAACCCATGTGAGTGAGTGTTCCATAGGCCACATCATATAACAGGAAACAATGAACCGCCAAGCTGATCCATCCGCGAAAGCCCGGCATTCTTGTGAAAAAAAGCAAAATGTCCTACAATTCAGGCTCAGCCATAACACGTAAACTATGAATAATACGACGAATACTCCGGCCAAAGATTATACCTTCGATCCTCAGGACGGCCTGGCCTCGGTACGAACATCGGCCTTCCTAAGTAAGGTGATGTTTTTCTTCGGCTTGGCTATCCTGATTTCCGCAGGAGGAACGTTTACAGGATTCCAGTACCTGGGCCCAATTTTTATCCAGAATCCTTGGATGATGTGGGTGTTTTTCGCCGCCGAACTTGTTTTGGTTCTCACGGCAAGAATGTG
>JAYRRV010000011.1:0-2575 GCA_041909955.1 Candidatus Altimarinota bacterium | reverse complement strand
TACATACTCAAGCTCGATAAAGGAGAAGAAATTCTCGATTCCCTCACAAAGTTTTGTGCGGACAACGACATCCGCTCAGGTTCCATAACCGGAATCGGCGGTGCGGATAATGTCGTCCTAAAGTATTACAACCTGGAAAAAACCGATTACGACTCACGTACATTCAGCGGGAAAAACTACGAAATACTTTCCCTGAACGGAAACATTAGCCAGGTTGATAGTAAGCCGTTCCTCCACATTCACGCAACTATTGGAGACTCCGACTACAAAGTCTTCGGAGGACATCTAGGAAGTGCGAAGATCGGAATAACCTGCGAAATAATCATCCACACCTACGACGAAACCGTCGGACGTAAACTCGACGAAAATCTGCGCCTGAAATTTCTAGATTTGGACTGAGACGCCCTCAGCCCCAACAACGCAATTCAAGCAGTTCGGCTATTTTCTGACAGCAATCTTCACGGCAACCCCCTCAATATCCACGGTTTTTTCCTTATCCCACTCCATATCGCCCTTCTGCCGAAGTTCAATGGTAAGAGTTTCACGGGTAATGTAGTCGGCAAATTTTGTTACGGCACCGGCTATTTCACCATCGGCCTCCACCAATAAATATATGCGGTCATCAACGTTATAGGACGCCTCTTTACGGAGATCCTGGACAAAACGAACGATCTCACGAGCATAGCCCTCGTGTTTAAGATCTTCACTCACCGTCGTGTCAAGAACTACGGAAACCCCATCAGCACTCGCGACGTCAAAACCCGCCTGCCCCTGAAAACCAATCTGGACCTCGTCGGGCTCAAGGGTAAATTCACCGATTTTCACCCTTCCACCCTCTTCCAGGGTGAACTCCCCCGCTTTGGCCTTCTGAATGATGATCTGGACATCCTTGCCGTATTTCGGACCCAGCACCCGTGCATTGGGCATCACTACATGCTTGACGATATCCTGAACGTCTTTTAGGATTTCCAAGTTTTTTACATTCAATTCCTCACAGATCACATCTTTTTGAGCCAATACCAGTTTGTCATTCACCGTCACCGGCAAACCCAGACGTACAAGACTCAACGGTTGTCGAACCTTGATATTCGCTTTATCACGTACAGCATGGCCAAGTGCAACAACTTTGCGGACAATCGCGGTTTCCTCGTTTAAAGTCGACTGCACATGGTCAGCCTTTGCCTTTGGCCAGTTCGCCATATGCACGGACTCCTCTCCCGTCAGGTTTTTATACATCTCATCGGCAAGGTAAGGCATGAAAGGCGCCAGGAGCTTGGAAAACTCAACCAGGACAGAATAAAGAGTCTGGTAGGCTTCGAATTTATCCGTGTCGTTCTCCGATTTCCAGAAACGGCGACGGCTCCGGCGGATATACCAGTTGCTAAGGTTATCCACAAAATCCATCATCGGACGGGTAGCTTTGGTCAAATTATAATCGTCCATATTGTCCGTCACGGTCTTGATCAACTGATGGAGCTCCGAAAGAATCCACTGGTCCAGTTTGTGCTTGGGTTCAAAATCTTTTCCTTTTTTGGGCTTCCACTTGTCAATATTGGCGTAGGTCACAAAAAAACTGTAACTATTCCACAACGGAAGTGTAAACTTTTTCACGATCTCTTCGACGTGTTTCTCGGAAAACCTAACGTCCTCCGCCAACGGTGCCGTGCTGGAGTACAAAAACATGCGGGTCGAATCCACCCCCTTGGTGTCAAAAAGCACGTTTGGGTCTGGATAGTTCTTCTTGCGTTTGGAAAGTTTTTCGCCGTCCGCAGCCAGCAAAATACCATTCACAATCACATTCTTGAACGCCGGCTGGTCAAACAGGATCGAAGACAATACATGAAGGGTGTAAAACCACCCGCGGGTCTGATCGAGTCCCTCGGCAATAAAGTTCGCTGGGAAGTTATCCTCGAACTCCTGTTTGTTCTCAAAAGGATAATGGAGCTGTGCGTAAGGCATGGAACCACTTTCGAACCAGCAATCCAAAACGTCCGGAACGCGCTTCATGGTCTTGCCGCAATTTTCGCATTTGAAGGTAATATCATCGATATAAGGTTTATGAAGATCAAGTTCGTCCCCGCGCATAGGAAGTTTACCCTTGCTGTGAGCCTTAAGTTCCTCTATCGAAGAAATACAGACCATATGGTTTTCTTCACAGGTCCAGACAGGAATGGGGCATCCCCAGAAACGATTACGGGAGATCGCCCAGTCGCGGGCACCCTCCAGCCATTTGCCAAAGCGTCCCTGCTGAATGTGATCGGGCTGCCAGTGGATTTTTTTATTATTCTTCATCAAACGCGGTTTAAGCTGGCTGACCTTGATAAAGAACGAACGGGTCGAATAGTTCAGTAAGGGGGTGTCGCAGCGCCAACAGTGAGGATAACTGTGACGAACATTCATGGCCTGGAAAACCTTTCCATGTTTTTTCAGTTCTTCGACAATATTCTGATCCTGCCCTTTGGAAAACTTGCCGAACCAGTTCGTCACCTCCCGCTTGAATGTGCCATCCATGGCAACGTGCTGAATAAGTGGCAAGCGGTATTTCTGGGCAACGTTGTAATCTTCCTCACCGAAC
>JAYRRV010000010.1:0-6028 GCA_041909955.1 Candidatus Altimarinota bacterium | reverse complement strand
GTTCAGGCTCGGAGCTGACACCCTGATAAGCTTTACCCAGGATGCGACACGGGAAAAAGCTCTTGTTGCCGCCGATGCACAGACGGTAGCGGACAAGAAGATGACGGAGCAGAAAGATAAACTCATCAATACCCTGTGGATGATGGCTGGACTCTTTGTTTTTTCGGTGAAAAACGCCCGGCGCAATCTGGATGCAACTCGTGTAAAAACCGTGATGGTGAACGAGGAGGATGGAAACGAAGCGGATCAAAAGGCCACACAGACGCTTTCGTACGACATCCATGATTTTATCAGCGATCTTAACGACGTCTTTTCTGCGGCACTTTACGAAATTGCCCGAACATTCGACGAAAAGATTACGAAGCACGAAGTATTGCCGGAATCCGCCGCGCAGGAAGACCAGGCGGCGCGTTTGCGCAGCCAGATCTATACCCTTGGGGTACAAATCAGGCCAGCAGGGGAAATTATGGCTTACGCAACGACCTCCACCAAAGACCAGATCGATCGGGAGATTGTTCCCGGAATGCAGGCTATTGTTCCGGAACTGGCACGATGCATCAATGAATTCCAGCGCCATCAGGAGCAAAATCTTCGCGACAAGAAATACCATGAGGTCCTCCGGGGCGCCGGATACGAAAAACTTGTGAGGCTTGCCAACTCGGCAAACGATTTCGCGGCCAACTTTAACGAAAAACTCGACACTCCAACGGTGGAACTCTATATCCTGCGCAAACGGCTGGAAGAATTTGCCGAAAAAACCCAGATTGCGGTAGGCACAGGAGAACTTCCCCGCAACGGAGCGACCGCAGCCTGGCAGAGGGATCTTGAGCAGCTGAAAAGAGTCGAGGATCGTATTTTACGGAACGGTCTGAAGCCGAGCGAAATGGCCGAACTTCAGGACGAATATACCGGGAGGTTTCTCCAGGTCATCACGACGCTTTGCAGTATAGCCAGGAAGGACGAAATCCAGCATTCAGTCCATGGGCAATCCGACACCATGACCTACAAGGTTACCCCGCAGGTCCGTGAACATTTCAATGCATTCAACGAAGCGAACCCGCTGGTTGACCGGTGTATGGATTCTGACTTCACCCCGTGTTTTTACAAGTTCTATAAACTTACCCACCTCGTGAGCGATTTCATGCAGGTCTGCGATCTGCAAAAAAATCCCAATACGCCGGAGCAGGAATTTTTGAAGGAACACGATATGCGGAAAGCACAGATACTCGACACCGAATTGAAAAAACTTGTCGTAGCCGATTACGAGTCGACGACAAGGACGCAAAAAAACAAATTGCTGCTTTCATTGGCGACCTGTCGGGAAGCGCTTGGACATCTTGTTTTCAGGGCTCCAGAACAGGCCGACACCCTGGATATCGTATGTGCCGACATGGAGAATACCATCAGAGTGCTGTACGAACACGGGAAGCCGATTGCCCCCGACGATCTGGAGACGTTCTACATGCAGTTTATCCGTGAGGCCGTGGAAAACCCCATAAACATCCGCTGAAAAAGAACGGGCGGTTAGGCGACACACTTTTTGACCGCCGCGGCAACGGCATCCGAAACACCCGGATCAAAAACGCCCGGGATAATTTTATCGACGGAGGGGTTTGGAACGAGGGCCGCAAGGGCTTCAGCAGCGGCAACTTTCATTGCCTCGGTGATCTGGGGCGCGCGAACATCCAGTACGCCGCGGAAAATTCCCGGAAAAGCCAGAACATTGTTGATCTGATTCGGGTAATCCGACCTGCCCGTACCCACGATGAAAGCACCCGCGGCGTGGGCAACGTCCGGCATGATTTCCGGAGTTGGATTTGCCATACCAAAAACGATGGCTTTCGGAGCCATGGTTTGAACCATCTCCGGAGTCAGCAGCCCGGCAGAAGAAACGCCGACAAAAACATCGGCCCCCCGAATGACATCGGCCAGCGCCCCCTTTTCTTCATGGGGATTGGAAAGCAGGGAAATCTCGTATTTTGGGCCTTTGCCGTTCAAGTCTTCACGCGATTTGTAAATCGCACCCGTTCGGTCGCATAGGATAAGATTTTTTGCGCCATAGTTTAACAGAAGTTTCGCCGTGGCAATGCCCGCGGCACCGCTTCCGGACAAAACAATCTTGCTCTCTCCGAGTGTTTTTCCTGCCAGCCTGATGGCATTGATCATAGCGGCCAAAACAACGATGGCCGTACCGTGCTGGTCGTCGTGAAACACCGGGATCGTCAGCTCCTTCTTCAACCTCTCCTCAATTTCAAAACACCTCGGTGCGGAAATATCCTCAAGATTTATCCCGCCGAAAGTCACGGCGATGTTTTTGACGACCCTGATAAACTCCTCGACATCCTGGGTTTGCACGCAGATGGGAAAAGCGTCCACCCCCCCGAACTGCTTGAACAAAAGGCATTTCCCCTCCATGACGGGAAGTCCCGCGGCGGCTCCGATATTTCCAAGTCCCAAAACCGCGGAACCGTCGGTGATCACCGCCACCATATTGGATTTACACGTATAGCGGTAGACGTCGTCGGGATTCTGGGCGATCTTTCTGCAGGGTTCGGCAACGCCGGGAGTATACGCCAGGCTGAGATCCTCGCGGTCAGTAAGGGGAACTTTTGATTGGACCGCAAGCTTTCCCTTGTATTTCTCATGCATTTCGAGCGACTTCTGATAAACATCCATAAATAAAAACTCAAGAAATTATCTTGAGTCTAGCAAACAGTCATCAGAGTTTAAAGGAAACTTTCCACTTTCACTCGCCGCTGCTAACCGGGAGAGCGGAGGTAGGGCCTTTGACGGCCGGAGGTCCGGACGGGCCCTTGGTATAAGGAGTATTTGGTACACTCCGAACCTCCTGGCTGGAGGTTGCCGGCTGCACAGTCGCAGCCTGGCAACCCGCCAGCGACAGGCTCACAAACAAAACAAATCCGATTTTGCTCATGAAAGACATATTCAACGCATTATTCTTGTGTGGAAGCCGGCTTGATCTCGAGACTGGTCAGAGAGGTTTCCTGCTGTGTAGCCGGGTTGATCTTCAACGTAGCCGTGGAAGTTTCCACAGCAGGTTGTGTTGTTGCCGGTGGGGTTGTTGTTGCGGCAGGCTGCTGCTGGCAACCCATAAGAGCGACGATTGAAAGCGTTGCTACGCCCGCAATGAGCATTTTTCCTTTCATCATGGAGAAAATTAAAGAAATAAAAGGGATCGTGAAGATTATAGGGGAAGGCAAGAAAAAAGACAACGACTAGTGGTCAGAAAGCCGTGGTTTTCCCATCCTTCATCGCAAGCAATGTGTCCGAACTCCGTTCATATTTCAGGGTGACATTGTAGATGGCGCTGAAATAATAGTCGACGGGGCCGGTACCGATGCCGATCGTGTCGGTCTCAATTAATACGGCATCTTTCATCTGATCCAGAAAAACTTTTCCTTTGCTCTGGACCAGAAGATTTTTTCGCAACTCACTCAGAAAATCCGTGGTGACGCTGCCGGTGGCGGAAGGATTGTTTTCTTGGTAACGGATGGTGCCCACAAGATATCTGATTTCATCGTCGAGATACGTCCTCAGCAACCCGTTGCCGATCTGAGTGTAGATAATCAGGATAGTTTTATTGGGAAGTTCCATGTAGAAATCCTGAAGGCCGTTGGCGGGAATGGCGATGCTGGCATAAGGATAACCGTTCAAAGTGTTTTTCTGGATGGTGGCGGAAGAGTCGTACTGGAGTTTTGCAAGATAGGCATCGAGAGTGAGGCGATCCTGATTCTCATCAACGACCATATATACGGTTGAGCTGTTCGGGAAAATTCGGGCAAAACTTGTTTGGCCGTTTCCGACATCCTGCTTCCAGAAGATCATATGGTTCCCCGCCTGGATCTTGAGCCAGGAAAAAGGATATTTCACGGAGTAGTGGTCGGTGGGATGAATGAACTGCGGCCAGTTGGTGCTCAGCGGAAACTGGTCTATTCCTTTTTCACGCATGTACATCAACCGGTAGACGATTTCCGCGAACTCAGCCCTGGTCATCTGGCGTTCGCCGTGAAGCCTTCCGTCGTCTTCGGGTTCAACGATAACTTTGTCCTTGGAGTATTGGGCATACGCACCGTACCAGACGTCCTTCGCAACATCCGGATAAGGGTCCTGGGTCACCGCATCCGGAAGTTTTGCTTGAAAACTAAGCAGAATGACCTTCAAACTCTCGGCAAGATTGATGGTGTTCTCCGGCTTGAAATTCCCGTCGGGATAACCTTCCACAATCCTCAGTTCAAAGGCTTTGCGCACATACTGGTAGAACCAGTCGCCCGATTGCACATCAGGGAAGACGATGATCTGCGACGTTTCCAGCGGGGTCGCGGTACCGAGCAGCAGGATTTTGAGTGCCTCAGCGCGGTTGATTTTCTTGTCGGGTTGAAACGTCCCGTCGGGATAACCGCTGATGACCCCCTTGGATTTAAGGTATTCGACGGAGGCAGCATGCTCCGAATTATCCGGAACGTCGGCAAAAGTTCCCGCAGAAACCTGGAGTCCAAAACCCGTGACGGCCAACACGACGGTGATAACGCGTAAAAAGATTTTCATGCAATGGAGTTTTTATTTTTTAAGTTCCTGGTCAATGATCGTTTTGAATTCATCGTATGAAAGCAGCCCCGCCTGGAAATTTTTGTTGATGAAAAATGTCGGGGGAGCATTGACGCCATAATCGATGGCATCAAGCGTCTGACGCTCGACATCCTTGGAGTGGACCTTGTTTTCGAGACACGTTTTAAAGACGCCGCTGTTCATTCCTAAAGATTTTGCATACCCGGTAAGTGTCTCATTCACGTACGCCACGGCATCGGGGGCCGATGTGAACGTCTGGAGTTTGGCGAGCATGTCTGCCTGGCCTTTGAACATGCGCGTTTGCATCTCTGAAAATTTATTCTGATCCGCTGCGCAGTCGGCACCCTGACCGAGCTGATTGTAGACATCACCCGGTTCGAAATGTTTGTAGACCACACTTACGGTACCCGGATATTCCTTCAGAATCTTTTCAAGTGTGTCCTGGGCCGTGGCGCAATGATCGCACGCGTAGCTTTCATAGGCCTGGATGACGACCTTTGCCTGTGAAGGATCGGCACCGGCGACTTGGCCTCCCGCATTCGGAGGAATCTGAAGATGTTCAAGCGGTGCTAGGCGGATGAAATAGAAATCTTCTCCTTTGTTAACATACTGCTGAAGTGCCTGGAACTGTGGATGCTGTTCGATCGACTGATCCAAAAACACCTGAGGAAGATATTTCAGGCTGCTTTTGGTAATAAGCCGCTGGGCTTCGGGAGTTTTGGAATCAAGCCATGTGGTCTTTAGCTCCGTGGACTGGAGCGCACGGGTAGGATCGGTGAGGTTTTCCAGAAACTGGTCCATCCGCATTTTTTGATCCTCCGAGGAAGAGTTGTAAACCACCGTCACGGGGAGCTGGAACAATTGCTTTTGAGCGGATTCGGCCTGCTGCGTCCCCCAAAGAAGAGCATCGACCGAGCGGTTGAACTCGGGCTGGTAGGTGTAGAGCGCAAAAACGACAAGCGTAAGGAAAAGAACGGCCGAACTGACAATCCAGATGCCGTGATCGGCATTGGTGACAAAAATGTATTTAAGAAACTTGTTTATTTTTTTCTTGATGTTTTTCATGAGGAATGAATAAAAATCATGGAGCCGAGCAACTCCCGAACGCTGACAAATTCTTGAAAGTCTGAACTCCCTCCAAGCTTCGCCCATTATACATCCAAGTGGGGTAGCCCTGAATACCATTCCGGGTACATTCCTCTTGATGGATATCGCAATTAATGTAGTGGATACGCTTAAAATCATCCTCGAACATTCCTTTTTGGAGAATGCAGTTCGGGCAGGTGTCCGTGCCGTACATCGTAACCCCCTTGGCATTCAGGCACTCGGCAAAAGCGGCCCGCGGAGCGATCCGACGGGAGGCCGTATCCTTTGGCCACAGCACCAAAACCATCGTGATCACAACTGCGGCGGCAACAATCAGGAACAGCATTTTTTTATC
>JAYRRV010000009.1:0-11098 GCA_041909955.1 Candidatus Altimarinota bacterium | reverse complement strand
GCCGTATTTTTTGAACGCTTCCGCGATGACCCGCGCCTGGCCATGGAGCCCGGAAATATCGTAGTCGGCTTTCATCCGCAGGCGGAGCCCCATGGGCGGACGGTTCGGGTCCGTGGAGCTGCTGGCAAAGTGGGTCGCGGGGTGGATGTATCCTTTCTGAGACTGGTTGACCGTGAAGCGGATGGCGTGGTTCACGGAGCCTGCGGCGACTTCGTCATAACGGACAAGGCCCGGGAATATCGGCAGTCCTGCAGCATCGGCCGAAGTCCAGCCGTCCGGCCGCAAAGCATTGGAGGTAAGGTCGAATATTGCTGCGGATCCTGCGTTCCACCCACCCTGGACTTTTTCGGCGGCGTAGAGCTCATACAGTTTGCAGTTGTCCTGGTCGACGACCAGCACATGGGCATCGCTGCCATTTTCAATTTTGGCGTCCGCAGGAATCGGGTATGGGCCCGGATCGCTTTCATCGGCGTAATCGATGTTAAGCAGCGGGACCCTTGCCTGGTTCGCGCCCACGATGTTAAACGGTATTCCGTACTGTCCGTTGCCTCCAAAATCGGGGTGCAGGTACTCGTTTGAACCGATGTTCGCAATATAGTTTGCCGAGTTGGAATCGACCGGGAATGCCGAAATATTTGTATTCCACGGATTATCCGCGGGGAAAATCTGGCACGCTCCGACTTTTGGAGCGTTAGCCGATGCTTGCGTTCCGTTTCCCGTTCCTCCTGTCGCGCCGCTCAGAGAGGCGTAATCTTTGGATGATTTTGTGGTGATGTTGGCCTTGATGCGGTAAATAATTTCCACCATTTCACCGCGCTTTATTTTATAGTCAAAACCCGTGATGGTGTCCGGAATGGCTTTCAGTTCGGCCAGCTTGTCCACGAATGGCTTATACCAAATTGGATCCGTCGCTGTCTGGTAACCAAAGCCATTCACGATAATTTTTGCTGCTTCTGCAAAATTTATGTCGTTTGCGGGTTTGAAAGTTCCGTCGGGGTAGCCTGAAATTATTTCCGCGGAAAGCGCTTTTCGGAGATAGGGAACGTACCACTCTCCGGAAACCGCGTCACTGAATCCGACTCCGACCAGCGCGTAAATATCAAATCCCGATGGGTCCTGTGACGGGTTGTATCCCGTTGCGGCACCTATGATCATCTTCGTAAACTCCGCCCTGTTGATACGGTTTAACGGCTTAAAGGATCCGTCCATGTAGCCGCTGACGATCCCGTTGCTCTCCGCGTAATTGATGGCATCCGAATACTGAGTGGAAATGGAAACGTCTGTGAATGCTGCGCTGGCGACCGACAACATACCGACGCTCAATATTGCCACCAAGGTGGGGAAAACTAATGTATTTTTCATGGTGTGAAACGTTAAGGAGTATTTGTTGTCCGCAGGACGTGGTTATATCGGGAGTGTGACCGCTCCATTCAAAACGTTCTGCCGCTCCTCTTCCGAGCGGTATTCCCCCCACCGGGCGAACTCCTCCAGAAACTTTTTCCGTTCGTCGCCGTTCATGAGACTAAACTGGCTACGGTCAATCCTGATCGGCATCAGTAGAATCCGGATCTGATCGTCGGCAATGCTTAATGCCACACTCAAGCCTTCCTGCGTATCCAACGAAAAATCCTGATCAAAAATCGCATTGCCGAGTGAGTAAAACACCGGATGTCCGTTATAGATTTCAAACGTCTGCACAACGTGCGGGTGGGCACCGATCACCGCCACCGCTCCGGCATCAATAAATTTGTGCGCCAGGTCCTTCTGCCTTTCGTTGGGATGATGCTTATACTCGATTCCCCAGTGGGGGAAGGGTATAACTTTGTAGCCCTGCGCTGTCAGTTCCTTGATTTTTGCCACGGCGGCCGTTTCGTCAATGGTATATACGACCTCTTCAAGCCCAAGGAAAGCGATTTTCTGACCATCCACATCAAAGGTCGCGACACTTCTGTTTTCTATCTCCTTTGGATTCCCGAAGATTTTTATCCCCGTAGGGGCAAACAGTTCAAAGGTGTCGTTGAAACCGGACCACCCCATATCCGCCGCATGATTGTTCGCTTCGCTCAAGGCGTCGAAGGAGTATTTCTTCAGCAGCGGCACGACGTCTGGAGCAAAACGAAAGGCGATAGATTTTCCTGTCTGTACCCGTTTTTTTGCAACCGGCCCTTCCAGATTCGCCACCAAAATGTCGTTGCTCTTGAGATAACTTTGATCCATTTTTTCGAAAGGATAATCCAGGGAATGACTGTCCATCCTTGAACGGACCATGCGGTCGAGCATAATATCCCCGAATGCAACCATGAATACGCTCCGGCTCCGGTACACCGGTCCCTCCATTGAAAAGCTGATGAAACTTCCGGTTGCGGGCTCCATGAATTGATTCTGCATTTTTTGGGCTTTCCGTTTGGAGAGATACCGTTCCAGAACCTGCGCTGTCACCGTGTCGTTGAATGGCAGATTTTCCATTTGTTCCAGGTCAAAATTCTCCAGCACGTTTTCCATGAATCCGAGTTGGAATTCGGCGACGGTAGGATCATGTGAGGTTTTTGTCGTTGTCTGGGCGATCACAAGGGTATCTTCCGGAAGTTCAGTGTTCAGCCAGTCCGCCAGTTTCTCCGTTTCCATTTCACTGGCGTTCTCGTTCACAAAAACCGTCAGGAATTCGGCCTGGTGAAAACTTTTCGCTACAAACGGCGCGATCACTTTTGGCCATGCTTCCCTTTTAGCCACGTCGTCATTCACCGATACATATGTCGATTCGGGAATGTTTTTCAAAATATCACCCGGCGGAGGAAGTATCCCGTAGGGTGTTTTGTATGCAAAACTGCTCACAGCCGCGGGCGTAGGTCTTACGACTTCCCGTGATTCCCCATCGCCCCCCTTACTCAACTGTGCGGGGCTTATGAGCACTACCGTCCCGTACCGCTGATTTTTTTCCAGTCTTTGAAAGAATCCCGCGATCTCTTCTTTGTTTTTGAGATTTGTTCCGAACAGCGCCCCCCGGACGGGATTTTCCGGCGCGTAATAGTTCTTTGCTTTCTCATAGGCTTTGTCGTACATGGGCTTCTGCCCGGTCATCGCTTCCAGAAGTTTACGTTCCTGCTGGGTTCCTTCCTGCAAAATGTCCGCTTTCATATTATCTTTCGGCGTTTGGCACCCGGACATCACAAGTATGACCGTCATGAGTATTGTGAGACCTTTCCACGCTGCCGTATGTTTTCCGGTTTTTATATGATGCTGATCCATGAAATATTTCCGTGTCGTTTGTAGGTGGACGTATTGTATCACAAAAAAAGCGGCCCCATGCCAGGGGCCGCCTTGTGATTTCTTCAGTCGCTGCTTACACGAACTTTTGAAGTGCGGACCGGGTCCGCCAGGAACGTTTAGTTAATGGTCGTATCCTGTTTTTCAATGGATTTCGCTATGATTTTTGCCGCTTCGGCGCGGGTGATTGGGCGCTCCGGATCAAAGTTTCCGTTGCCGATACCCTGGACAATCCCAAGCTCGTGAGCCTGTTCAATCCAACCGGTGCTCCAGCCCGATACGTCATTGAAGAACGATTTTCCGGTATTGAGCGGTCCGAAACCGTAAGCCGCAAGGATAACCTTGGTTGCTTCGGCGCGGGTGATGGACTGGTTCGGTGCAAAACGTGATGGGCTGTAACCCTGGACGATGTGCCTATCCCAGGCCGGGCGGATCCATGAGCCCTGCCACAGATCAAGATCCATGAACGGACTTCCGCAGTCAGCGTCGTAACACCCTGGATTTGGTTTGATGCCTGCCGCGTAAAGGGCCATTTTGGTTAGTTCTGCGCGGGTGATGTATTGCTGAGGGCGGTAGGTTCCGTCGCGGTAACCCTCCAAAATGCAGAGGTCATAGAGGCGGCGAATATAGATTTCTGCCCAGTGACCATCAATGTCCTTCGGATACGGATGGTTGTTGCAAAGGCTCTTGCCCGGATCGCTTGGAGTTGACCCCGGAACTTCCTTCTGGCAAGGAGAGTAGACACCGCAGACTTCGCCGGGTGACGGCTTCTTTGTTTCGTCGCATCCGTAGACGCCGCAGTATTTGTCTCCGGTTGAGGCCGTACTTCCAGTACTACCGGTGCTTCCGGTCGAGCCGGTTGATCCGGTACTGCCGCCTGATGTGCCGTCGCATCCGTAGACGCCACAGTATTTGTCACCGGTTGAGGCCGTACTTCCAGTACTGCCAGTACTGCCTGTACTACCTGTCGAGCCGGTTGATCCGGTGCTGCCGCCGCCCGATGTACTGTCGCATCCGTAGACGCCACAATATTTGTCACCGGTGGAAGACGTGCTTCCGGTCGAGCCGGTGCTGCTGCCGCCGGTTGAACCGCCGGAGCCGCTGGTGGTCCATGCCCCCGCGATGGAGATTTGCGTCATGACAACCGCGAACAGCATCATGACAGCAACGATTTTCTTAAGCTGTGTAAGCATAATTTGGGTAAAAAGAAATGTTAAAAGGGAGTATTTATAGCATATACCCATACTCCTGTCAAGCGGTTTGGCTTCAAAATGAAAAAGAGGCCTGTGAAATATTCCCTGAGGGCAAAGCTACTCCTGAATTGTTGTTTTCAAGCCATTTTCCAGTTCCTCCACCCGTTCGACCGTCTTCCAGAAATCCGGAACGTTTTTGAAGAAAATGCGGTAACTCTTTTGCTCTTTCTGGGTGTGTTCGCTTAGGCTGTCCTTCCATTTCCAAAAATCCGGGACGGCATCCAGATAGATTTTATAGAGGGCAAGTGCGTTCTCATAGTCACCGTTCTTATAGAGCATATCTGCATACGTCCTTATCCAGTTGGGATAGTAAGGGTTCTTTTCAAGCGCCTGTAGATAGTACTGACCCGCCTTTTCCGGATCGCTTTCACGGTAATAGTTTCCTTTCCATGCCAGAAGGTTTCCCGTTTTTCCCTCTATCCTTTCAATGTTTTCCAACGCACGCCCCATACTGCTGGGATCCAGAAACATCAGATCAAACCACAACTCGCTGTAATTCGGGGTAAAAAGGGTTGCCTTTTTATGTTCATTGACCGCAACGTCGTAGCTTACCGAATAGTTTCTCACCGATTCCGCATAGGCAAGCTGTGAAACCAGAGGCCTGTAGATGGTGTTTTCGAAGGCAAAATATCCGGCTGCCAACACGCAAAGCGCGATAATGCCCGCCGGCACGGGCGTCGATGTTATCTTCTTCATATCAAATGGGTTGAGCTCGTGCATGACGATTCCCCCAAGACAAAATGCCATCAACAGACTTATGCTGATATCCGAAAATGAAAACTGGTTCTGGATGAAGTTCGTGATCACCAACAGGGTGAGCAATCCCACCTCGCGGGATCGCGTCTGGAAAAATTTCCTGACAAGGTATCCAAAAACGAAGAAGTAGAGCAATACGGCGAAAACCCCATAGGAAAATGCAACCTCAAGGGTTTCGTTGTGTATACGGTCTATGGAAAGATTCAGGTCTTCCTCAAGCGTCAGGAACTGTTTGGTGATGATTTCTGGTGAGTAGATGGAAAATGTTTCCTGACCGTACCCAAGCCAGGGATGCTTTTGTATCAGGTTCACCGCACCCTTCCAGATTTCCATCCTGGAATTGACCGACCGGAGCGATTCTTCACTAAAGGAAAAACGGCTTTGGGGCAGCAGAAAGAACAGGGCGATCATCGCGGTGATTCCCAGTCCCGCCAACATGTTACGCCGGGTGCTCTTTTTCTTGAGTACCGCACCAATTTCTTTCCTGTATCTTGCACCCGCAAGTATGAAACAGATCAATAGTGCGAACACCGATGTTCTGGTTTGTGCGAACCATAATGCGGCCAGCATGAACAGGAGCGTGATCCCGAAGATGATCTTTGACCGACGCTGTTTTGCTTCAAGAAAACAGTATATTCCGCACAATATTCCAAGGAGCAGATATTGCCCCAGATACCCAGGATTTCCCAGGAAGCTGAAGATCCGTCCTTCGAAAATATTGGTGTTGTATCCTGAAAACAGCGGGTCGATACCAGCCTTCTGGAGCAGCCCGTACAGTGCCGCGATCGCGGCCACCACAAATACAAAACGGACGATCCTTAAAACGTCATTTCCCTTCAAAGCCACGGCACAATAGACGAGAAAAACAAAAAGATACGCCTGGGTGAAGAAACCGAATCCCCTGCCGTAGGTTCCAAAAAACGCAATGAGCGGGGTCGGAGAAAAAGCCGTTGATGCGGCAACCACCACCGCCCCGGCCGTCAAAAGGAGGAAGAGGGGGGATTTCCAGAATGCCCTTATCCTTGTCTGTTTGCGGAAAAACAGGATTGCCGTGCACACCATTACCGTTGCCAGCACCGCCGATTTCATGAGAATTTCCTTGCCCTGGGTGAAAGGATTCCCCAAAAACGGGTTCCAGAAGAGCGGCACTAAAAAGAGGCATACTGCCATGGGGAGAAGATATGCCTCTTTTTTTATCAATTTGATGAGCTCATCCACCATTCACTCGTTAAATTATCTTTGAAGTTTGAAAGCGTTGGGGTATTTCGTTTTATACAAATCGATCAGCCTCAACTTATCCCTGTTTGACATCTGGAATTTTGCGGGATTAAGCTTTACATCGGCTTTCGCGGCATCTTTCAATACGCTGCTTGTCAAAGCCGGAAGTGTCTGAGTATTCAGTTTTGCCGCAAGTACCGGGGTCACAGGAACTCCGGATGCCACTGGGGAGACCACGACGGACGGAACCACTGAAGGACCGGATGGAGAGGTCACTACGGACGGAACCACTGAAGGAACTGCAGAAACCACCACGGTGACCGGCTTGTCCTTATAGTTGTAATAGCCCGGTTTTGCGACACTGAGCTGCAGGTTGGTACTTGCTTTTTTCAATTTCAACATGCCCTGAAGCAGGTCGGACTGGGTAAAAAAGACCGCACCGACGGTAACGGCCACAAGAGCCAGTACCCCGACGACCACGAATTTTTTGTTTTTGAGTTCCATATGTGTTTTTGTTATTAAATTAAATAGTTACCCTTATTCTACCAGAAAAACCTGTTTTTTGCAATTCATCAATAGTGGTATTTCTTCCCCGTCATAATGGTAAAAGCCCGGTACACCTGCTCCAGCAATATGGTCCGGATCATTTCGTGGGTGAAGGTCATAGGGGAAAAGGAGAGCTTCAATTGGGCTTTTTTAAGGATCTGTTCGGCCAAACCGAATGGTCCACCGATGAGAAATGTAATGTTTGCGCCCTCAAAATCTCTTTTTTTTGTCAGGAAATCGGCGAACTGGAGGGAGGTCATGGTTTTTCCGTGCTCATCCAGTGCCACCAGGAAGGTGTCTTTGGGAATATGTTTATGGATTTCCAGGGCTTCCTTGTCCTTGGCAACGCTTCGTGTGGATTCGTTCTGGTCGTATGGGGCGGAAGCCTCCTTGAGCGTAATAATCGTCAAGTTCGCGTGCGGCTGGAGTCTTTTCAGGTACTCCGCTTCCGCTTCCTGGAAGTAGCTCTGCTTGGTCTTTCCGACCTGGATGATGGTTATTTTCATGGACGCATTCTAGCACAGTGCTACAATACGGGCGTCTTTAACTTTCGACCTATGGCATCAGACTCTTCTTTCGACATTGTTGCGGACTTCAATATGCAGGAACTCCGGAACGCGGTCGACCAGGTGAAACGTGAAATACTCACCCGTTATGATTTTAAAGGTGTGACCGCGGAGGTGACACTGAACGACAACGATATTCTGGTCGTTGCCCCCGACACAATGAAACTTAAGGCTATTCACGATATGCTTTTACAGAAGGTGGTGAACCGAAAACTTTCCCCGAAGATCCTGGACATGAGCAACAAACCGGAGGAGGCTACGGGAATGACCCTTCGCCATGTGATCAAACTTATCAAAGCCCTGGATCAGGAAGGGTGCAAACAGATCACCAAACTTTTGAAAGAAAAATTCCCCAAGGTGAAAGCGACCATTCAGGGGGACACCGTGCGCGTTTCATCCAAGAGCAGAGATGAGCTCCAGCTTGTGATTGCGGCATTGCGACAGGAGGGTTCGTTCAAAGTGCCGCTCAGCTTCACCAACTACCGTTAGCATGCATGCGCAGCCGGAACAAAGAGGCAAGATGACAGGAACGGACGGGATTGTCCGCAGCGGCGATATTCTTGAACTGCCTATTGATTCGCTGGCGTTCGGAGGCGAAGGGGTGGCGAGGGTACAGAGCGGCGAAAAACCGCTGGTGGTTTTTGTGGAGGATGTGGTTCCCGGTGACGTTGCTCTGGTGAAGATCGGGAAAAAGAAAAAAAGTTATGCCACGGGGTATGTGGAAAAAATCGTGAAACGCTCTCCGGAACGGACAGAGGCGCGGTGTAAGCACTTCGGTCCTGCGGCCGTTGGCTGCGGCGGATGCGTGTGGCAGTTTATGGATGTGATCACCCAGCGAAGAATAAAAGAGCAACAGGTCCGTGACGCGATGACGCGGATCGGCGGATTTTCCGCGGACGTAGTTTTGCCCATCATCGGCGGCGATGCCTGGCACTACCGCAACAAGATGGAATTCAGTTTCGGGCGCGATGCCGGAGGAAAACTTGGGCTTGGACTTCATCTGAAGCGCCGCCACTATGACGTGGTTGAACTGACGGAATGTTACCTGATTGAACCTTTTGCCGGAGGACTGGTGAGTTTTGTCCGTGAGTTTTTCCGGAAATTTGAAGCCGAACGAGGTTTTGATCCCGACCTGGTGCTGAAAACTTTCACCGTTCGGGTCGGGAAGAACACCGGTGAGATCATGATGATCCTCTGCGCGGAAAACGGCACCGAGAATTTCATGAAAGAGATTCAGAATGAACTGATTTCTTACTGTTCTCACAAAAAAATCCCGCTCACCTCGCTGTATTTTCTTCAGCGGAAAAATGTGAAGGGTGAACGCAACACCATGGATGAGCGGCTTTGTTACGGCTCGCCCGTTATTCGTGAAACTCTGCAGCTTCCGAACGGGCATGTGCTGCATTTTGATATTTCTCCCCAGGCTTTTTTCCAGCCCAACACGCAAATGGCCCAGGTTTTGTACGCCAAAACTTTGGAGGCGGCGCAGCTTACGGGCAAAGAAACCGTCTTTGATCTGTACTGCGGAACGGGCACGATCGGACTTTTCTGTTCCTCAAAAGCCGCAAAAGTGTACGGCGTGGAACTGAACTCTAGCGCCGTGGAAAACGCGAAGGCCAATGCATCGCTGAACGGAATCAAGAATTCTGAGTTTGTGATTGGTGACGTGCAGGCCGTGCTGCCAACATTTTCCGAGTCCCCCGACGTTGTGCTTGTCGATCCTCCCCGCAACGGCCTGGCTCCAAAGGTCGTGGAAAGCGTTGCCGAATTCGGACCCAACCGGATTGTCTATGTTTCGTGCAACCCCACTTCGCTCGCGAGGGATGCGGCGATTTTTGCGAAGTCAGGTTATGTTTTGAAATACGTCCAGCCCGTGGACCAGTTCCCTCAGACGTACCATATTGAGAACGTGGCGCTGTTCGTGAAATTTTAAGGGAAAGACCGGAGGGGGAAAGCGATGTGCTTTCGACCCCGCCGGTCTCGCGGTGGTTACCGCAACTGAACGGACCGAGCCGTCCAGTCTCCCACGGGATCAGGCGGCGTCGGACACGGTCGGGTCAGTGGCGGGCTTCTTCGTGGTATCGAAGAACGCCTGCACCTTGTCGCTGTTGGCCAGCACGTAGTAGATGAGCTCGCGGGTAGGCGAGTCCGTCATGAGGTCGTGGTGGAGGAGCCTCTTGAGCTCTTCCGCCGTGAACCAGACGCACTTCGTCCACTTCTTCTCATCCCCGACCATCAGCCAGATGCGGTCACGACCGCAGAGCCGATTGACGTCAGAGCGAACGAGCCGCCGGTAGATGCGGCCGTCGTTCGAGTTCGCCGGGAGATACTCCTCGTCCGCCTTCTCCTCCTTCAGGCGCTTCATCAGCTCCTTGACGGGGAGTTCTTCGGGATTGGAGAGCGACGCGCGCGGAGCGCTAAACGTCACCTCACCGTACGAACCCGTACCCTGGAGGGCAGTGATCCCGTACTCGAGAGTCGGGACACCATCGATCTCGCGGCAACGGACCGGCATGATGATGTCGCCCACGATGCGGTGGCAGGCGAAGCCGTCGTACTGGTTGTGCTCGCGAACCACCACAGGGCGCGTCTGATCCCGGAGATCCTTCCCATCGCGCCTGGGCAGGATGAAGAGGACCTTGAAGAATTTGCTGTCTTTCCTCATCAGTCCGAAAGCCCCGTGGATCCACGGATCTTTCCGGCTGATGTCATGGGGGACGTACTCAGTGGTGCAGCCCAGGATTCCCTGGAGCTCAGCCACCTTTCGGTCGAATGCATCTTCGTGCATCTCAAACCTCGTGACATGATGACCTTGGAACAGCGACTTGCTGAACCAACCTGGGGTTTATTCCAGGTCGCAAATTCCCGAACTGGAATCTGCAATCTGGAATAAACCGATGTAAAAGACCATAATTTGGGGCTCGATTTTAGGGAGGTTTATTTTTTCTGTCAAACAATTTATTCTGAATGTCCTGCACGGTATCATAAAAAGAGCCCCGCAGCAGCGGGGCTCTTCAGATTTCGATGTGAATTATTCCCGACTATTTCTTGAAGTTTTCAGGAAGTTTTGAACCTTTCACGAGTGCCGCGAACGCGCCGAGCATGACATAGAAGAACACGAGCGTGGCGAGTTTGTTCAGAAGGACATAATACGAAGCGACACCTGCGGTGACATCAAAAAGCGGAAGCGGAGCTTTGCCGAAAAACGCCCAGATGTACATGGCGAGGTTTAAAACGAAGGTGAGGATCAGCAGTACGCCGGTAATGTTGATCAACCCCATCATAAGCTTTTTATTGAAAAGCATAGAAAAAAGAGAGTTAAGAAATATTTGTTTTCTAATCATGCATTATAGAAGATGAGCTTATTTTATGCAAATATTGCTCTCAGGTTTCTGAAACATTACAATACATATTTGACACTTTATTTGTATTATTTTATAATTACTCCTTCGATATTCTTCATTCTTTATGAAAAGTGCCAATACTCCGACTCTT
>JAYRRV010000008.1:0-3473 GCA_041909955.1 Candidatus Altimarinota bacterium | reverse complement strand
TTCGGGTACCGTGAGGGTCAGTTCACCCGGTTTTGGGTTGGTAATTTTTTCAACGATTTGCGGAATGGTGAGTGACTGGTTCAACAAAAAGCGACCGGCAATAATTTTGCGGTCGACGTCGTTTTGTCTGGCGTACGTTTTAAACGCATCCTCGTCCAGGATAAACTCTTTGCCCTTGAGGTTTTTGGCGATGCCCGTCACATTGTCGCCCCGCTTGATGACAAACGGTGCGTCAACGGTATTTCCCGGGTTGACCGGCGTGGTGATGAAGTATTGGTATCTGCTGTTGGAATACCAAAAATATCCGGCTGCCAGCAGAGCAACGGCTCCAAGAATAATAATCGTGGATTTTGAGTTCCGGCGTCTGTGCATGACAAAACGGGTGAGGATGTATTAGAGGAATCTTCCCGTCAGGCTCCGGCACCCGGAAGTCCCAGTCCGCCCATGACACCTTTCATCTTTTCGGCCGCGATCTGTTGGGATTTTTTAATGGCCTTGTTGAAAGCCTTTACGAGGTTTTCCTGCAGTTTGTTCGGATTTTGATGCGCATCCTCGGAGATGGTGACCGAAACGACCTCCTGTTCCCCGTTGATGATGACGACGACCCCTTCGACTTCCGCTTCAATATGGATGTTCTGGAGCTCTTTTTTGATCTCTTTGGCCTGTTTTTGCAGCTGATAGAGGTTTTTGGCCTGGTCAAACATTCCCATGGTGGTTTTTGTTAGTGGATAATGCGGTCAGCCTTCGCTTTTTTGGGCGTTTTTTGGCTAGTACACTCGGCTTTGCCTTGTGTGTATTGATTGTACGGAAGCCTTTCCCGGGCGTCAACAAAAAACGTTGCTTTCCTCAATTCGTTCAGGTAAACTGCTCGTGCTTTTGTCACAAAATGAAATTTATTATATTTTAATACTATGGAAAAGATACTTTTGGACGTGAAGGTCCGTGACGTGAAGGTTTCTCCGAACTACCTTCGCAAACAGCGCCAAATCCCGGCTGTTTTCTACGGGGATAAAGAGAAGAGCGTGGCTCTCCAGGTCGATTACCAGACTTTCCGCAAAGCTTTTGAAAGAGCGGGAGGAAACCAGGTGATTGAGCTCAACATCGACGGAAAGAAGAAACCGGTGTTGGTCCACGATGTTCAGTACAACCCATTGACCGACAATTTTGACCATATTGATTTCGTGTCCGTGAACATGAATGTTGAAGTGAAGGCGAACATTCCCGTGGTTATCGTTGGTATTGCGCCTGCAGTGAAGAACCTTGGCGGTATTTTGACCACACTCAGGCATGAACTTGAGGTAAAATGTCTTCCCGCCGATTTACCGCAGAACATCGAGGTCGACGTTTCTGGTCTTGAAACACTCCACAGTTCCGTTCATTTGAGTGATTTGAAATTGCCTTCCGGCGTTAAGCTTACGGGCAATCCTGATGATGTTGTTGTTTCCATCTCCGTGGTGAAGGAAGAGGTTGAACCGACAACGACGATGGAACAGGCTGTTGCTGAAAGTGCTGCGGCCTCAGGTACTCCTGCCGCTCCGGCGGAGGGTGCCGCCGCTCCGGCCGCTGAAGAAAAGAAATAGGCTGGAATGTCCCCAATTACTCCGAATATCAAGAGCCCCGCTGACAAGGCGGGGCTCTTTTGATACCGGCTGGTGGAGCCGCGGGGAATCGAACCCCGATCGAAAAGCTGTCAGGGCTTTTGATGGACATTCCAAAAAGGTCTCCCGTGCGGGAGACCTTTTGTTTATAATCGTTTGATTTTTAGTTGATCAGGCTTTCCAGGAGTTTGATTTGCTGGAAGTGGTCTTTGCCTTCCGGTTTGGTTTTGGCGTACTCGACGGTCTTTTGGATACCTGTGAGAGGGTGGTTCTTGAGTTCCAGGAGGATTTTTTGTCCCACCGCGATGTCGGGTCGAATTTCTTTGCGAGGCCATCGGAATGTTTCGTAACTCCCCGCGATTTGCAGCTCGACGGAGTTTTCGTCCATGGAGGTTACTACGGCTTCAACTCTGGAGAGGGCCAATGTATGCGATGGGTTGTCCTTGGAAACTTCCATAATTTGTTACTTGATGAGCATTGCTGCGAGCATTGGAGCCATGATGAGCGCGATAGTATTGACGACCTTGATGAGAGAATTGATGGCTGGGCCGGCGGTGTCTTTGAACGGATCGCCGACGGTGTCGCCAACCACGGCGGCTTTGTGAGCGTCGGAACCTTTTCCTCCAAAGTGGCCCGATTCGATAAATTTCTTGCCGTTATCCCACGCGCCGCCGCCCGTGCACATTAAGAGTGCGAGCAGGAATCCGGAGACGATGATACCGCCAAGGAGACCTCCAAGAGCCATAGGGCCGAGCAACCAGCCGACGGCAATGGTCACGACGACCGCACTGACGGCGGGGAACACCATTTCGCCCAGGGCCGCTTTGGTGACAATGTCCACGCAGCGTCCGTAGTCCGGTTTGTCTTTTCCGGTCATGATGCCCTTGATCTCTTTGAACTGGCGGCGGACCTCTTCAACAACTTTGTAGGCTGTTTTTCCGACTGACTCCATGAGGGAAGCGGCAAAGAGGAACGGAAGGAGTCCTCCGATGAAGAGTCCGATCAGGACCAGAGGATTCGTGATGTCAAAAACAAAATGGATGTTTGGTGCATGAGCCGACAGATCTTCCGTATAGGCCTGGAAGAGTACGAGTGCGGCGAGTGCAGCTGAAGCAATGGCGTATCCTTTGGTCACCGCTTTGGTGGTGTTTCCCACGGCATCCAGAGCGTCGGTGTGTTTGCGGACTTTTTCCGGAAGGCCGGACATTTCCGCGATTCCGCCGGCGTTGTCCGTGATCGGGCCGTACGAATCGGTAGCGATGACCATGCCGGTGGTTGAAAGCATGGCGACGGCTGCGATAGCGATGCCGTACACGCCGTTATGCAACGAGGAGTTTTCACCAAAATAGTGGGCAAGGAAGATGGCGACGACCACGAGGATTACCGGAGCTGCGGTGCTCTGTAAACCGACGGCAAGACCGGTGATGACGTTTGTTCCCGCGCCGGTTTCAGAAGATTTTGCGATTTTCTTCACCGGGCTGTAGGCGGTCGAAGTGTAGTATTCCGTGATGACGGTGATGAAGAACGTGACGCCCAGACCCACCAGCGCTGCGTAGTAAATGAAGATGTCACCGATGAAGTAGCTGTTGAGGAAATAGAAACCCACTGCTGCCAAAAGTCCCGTGACGAGCATCCCTTTATACAGTGCTCCCATGATGTTCTTCTTTTTCCCGAGTTTTACAAAGAAGGTTCCAATGATGGAAGTGATGACGGCAATGGCGCCGAGGGCCAGTGGATATTCGATGCCGTTTGCTCCGACTTTGTCCATGAGGGTGGAAGCCGCGAGGATCATGGCTGCAATCAGCGTTACGGCGTATGTTTCAAAAAGATCGGCTCCCATTCCGGCACAGTCGCCGACGTTGTCGCCGACGTTGT
>JAYRRV010000007.1:0-2720 GCA_041909955.1 Candidatus Altimarinota bacterium | reverse complement strand
ATATCACTAAATTTGATTTTTTATTTCAATAAAATACATATTGCTAAATAATAACAAAATGGGTAACAATCTATTACAAGGAAAGAAAGTGATGAAGATCATAAAGGATGAACTGGCCGAAGTGAAAAAAAGTTACGCCGACGAACGCAAAACGGAAGTTCATGCCGAAGCATTGGGACAGATAGGTATGAAGGACACCATTCCAAACGAACCGATGATTGTCATGCTCACCAGAGAAAACTATATCAAGCGCATGCCGCCTTCCACATTCCGCGCCCAGCACCGCGGAGGGAAAGGCATCATAGGTGCAACCACCAAGGAAGAGGACGAAATACGCATTGTTCTTCCCGCAAAAAACCACGACGAAGTCCTGTTCTTTACCAATTTCGGCCGCGTGTTCCGTCTGCCGGTATATGAAATCCCGCTCGGCTCAAGAACTGCTAAGGGCCAGGCCGTAGTGAACCTGCTCCAGCTCCAGGACCGTGAGAATGTCACCTCAATCCTGGGAACCGGCGAACACTTGACCGGTGAGTACCTCTTCATGACGACGAACAAAGGTACGGTCAAAAAGACCCCGATCGCCGACTTTAAGAACGTGCGTAAGAGCGGCCTCATTGCCATCAAACTCCGCGAGGGCGATATGCTTGAATGGGTACGGCAGACCAGCAAAGGCAACGAAATTATGATCGTCAGCCGCGATGGCAAATCCATCCGCTTCAACGAATCCGACGTCAACCCCACGGGCCGCGCCTCCATGGGCGTCCGGGGCATCCGCCTCCACGAAGGAGACGAAGTCGTGGACATGGATGTCATCAAGGACATCGATAAAGCGGAACTGCTCGTCATTATGGAAAACGGCCTCGGCAAATGCACCAAAACCACCGACTACCGCTTCCAGACGCGCGGCGGTTCCGGGGTAAAGACCGCGAACATCACCGAAAAAACCGGAAAAATCGTCGGCGCCAAGGTCATTAACGAAGACACCAAGGGAGACCTCATCATCGTTTCCAAACAGGGCGTCATTATCCGCATGAACCTCAAGTCCATCCCGTCCCAGGGACGCACCACGCAGGGCGTTTACCTCATGAGAATGAGCGGCGACGACAAGGTCGCTTCGACCACCGTCATCGAAAACGACGGAACGGAAGAAAAACCGGAAGAGGTCGATGAAAACCAGCAGCAACTGGTGGCGGAAAGCAAAGCATAGGAGAGCTTGCCTTCAAAAAAGTTTTCTTGTATATTGCAATGGCATTTTTTTAACCACCATGAAAAAAGACATCCACCCAAAACTCTACCCCGCGATTTTCGTTGATCTGTCCACAGGAGCCGAATTCCTTTCATTCACGACCCGCAAGACCCAGGAAACCAAGAAAATCGGCGACACCGAATACAACATCGTGAAAGTGGAAATCACTTCCGACTCTCATCCATTCTTTACCGGGAAACAGGTGATCCTCGATACGGCCGGACGCGTGGATAAATTCCGCGAAAGAGTCAAGAAGATGCAGGAACTGAAGGAAAAGAAGGTGAAAGTCGTGAAAAACCCCGAAGAAGCAGCCGAAGAAAGCGCAAAGAAACCTGCCAAGAAGGCAGCCGCAAAAAAGACGGCCAAGAAAAAATAGCCAGGGGCCGTCCCCGACACTGTCAAAAAACCCTCCCCATTCTTTTGCGGAGGTTTTTTGTTATGCGGCGCGATTACGCCGCCTTCTTCATAACGCCCGCACCGAACCGTTTATCCTCCTCAAGAACAAGTTTTCCCTCCTTGTTCACCATCACGGCATAATTTTTTCCGTCTATTTCAATGTTTCTGAAATAGACTGAATTACGGTGAAGTGATCCATTCGCCAGCGAGGGCCCCAGATGTCTTTCCATCTCACGGATAACATCCTCCCTGGTCAGCTTGCCCTGATTTGCAGACAAATAAGATTTAAACCCTTCAGTCCCCTCAGACAACTGCCTGGCTCGAACCATCGGATCGACCGTTTGAATCACCGGTTCTGACTCCTTTGCGACCCCGGCACCAGGGTGATGGGGGGCGTCGCCAAACATATGAACGATCTGTCCGCCGGCATTTTCCTCTTCCAGAACAACTTTCCCCTGACGATCAGCCCTGACCAGATATTTTTTCCCCTGAACCTCCACATCCCGCAATACTACCGTTCCCGGCGCCAAAACCATCCCTTCAAACCGCTGTTCCATTTCCTTCACAACGGCCTCCATCTTTAACGTATCTTTATTTTTTGCAAGATACTCGCTGAATTCGGTCCACAATCGCTTGGCTTTATCCTTGGTGTCTTCATTCGGTCTGTGTGGTTTTGGTTTCAAAGGATTGTCTTTGACCTCGGTCTCTACAACGCGATCTGCGGATCGGACAGCCGCCACATCCGCCGAAACCTGCTCCAGTACCGCCGCATCCCCTTCTTTTGCCTGTTGAAGGTTTCTCCTTGTACGGTCAAGGCTGAAATCGATGTCATCCCTGCGTTTTCTTGTCTGATGCATGGTGATATCCCCCATTTCCTGTTTCCACTGTGACGTACCCTCCTCTGCCATCAATCCGGCATTTTTCTTTCGCATGTCATCCACAGCCTTCTTGATAGGCCCATCCGGAAGTTTTGTATAGACGTCGTACCAAACCTCTAATTCCTCTTTCTCACTGATTGCTTTCCCGGCTGCAATATCCTTGTCTTCCTTCAGTCTTTTTTGATCTTTAAATATCTGTT
>JAYRRV010000006.1:0-6851 GCA_041909955.1 Candidatus Altimarinota bacterium | reverse complement strand
CGAAGCAAAGGGGAAAATCGACGGATACAAAAAAGATATTACTGGTTTTTTAACCAAAGTTGCAGAAAAGGGACGCAGCGCCCTTGCCAAAGACAAAGATCAGGGTGCCGAGGAAATTAAAAGTATTGCTGAACTGGCTGGCTCGTTGAAGACAACCATTGATGAGGCAAAGCTGTACGTTCCTTTCTTTTTGAACGTACAGACTTCCTTAGACCTGAAACCAAAAACTGATGAGCCGATGAAGAAACTAAGGGGAATGAAAAATGCAAATCCTCCTCTTTCACCACAGCAGCAATATGACATTATATCAGACGCCGAGAACGCCGTTGCCACCGCCGGAGAGCCCTTGTATGGATGGAGAAGAGACAGTATGCCGGCAGAAATGCAAAAAATCTATGATGCCGCCGATCTTCCGCTCAAAGAACTTACCGCTGAAGTCGCGGGATATTCTATCGACAGAATTTCACCCATGGCTCTTAAGGAATCACCGTACCTTGGGAAAATCAAAGATGCGAAAGACATTTTTGAGAAGGAGCAACCGAATATTGTAAAAGTCGGAGAGCTGGCCGATATGGTGACGACGAACATGGTCATTTCCAATGAGAACCGGAACAGTAAAATAGTTGAAATGGGAACTCTCGCTTCTGCCGCTCTAGATAATCTTACGAATTCGCTGAAAATTATCCAGGGAGTGAAGGCGGACGAGGTCGCGACAGATCCCACCTATGATGCGCTGTATCAAAGTCTTCGCGCCAAGATCAACCTCCAGGTCAAGGAGATGGCGAATATTAAACTGTATAGTCAAACCAAGAATGCGGTGGACGGACTTTCCGACGAAGAGAAAAAGTGCGTTATTTTCGGCACAGACGGCATTGTCCGGAAGACCGAGGACTTTAAAAAACTTCCACCCGAAAGACAACGTGCGATTGAAATGCAGCTGGCGAACCTCAAGCTGCAGATCGCCATGGAGATTGACGAAAAAACCGCCGATGCCAGCGACAAGCAGATGATTGAAGGCCGAAAAAAGCTGATGGCTGGAGACTGGGCAGGTGCCAAACAGGATCTTCTGGCGTACTACAAGGAAGCGGGCCAAAAACCTGAAAAAGCCGACCGTGTTGCGGAAACCAAGGGTCTGCTCCAGGGTATTGCCAAGATGGAGATCAAACAGAGCATTGACCGTTTACTGGCTACGAAAAGCTCTGTTGATTCCCGTTTCAACAATAATCTCGGCAAAAGCGATACCGGAACCTTGATGCACCAGCAGGATGATGAGTTCTACGAAAGCATGTCCCGCGTACTCGTGAAAGCCGAACAGATGATCGATAGCGGGGAGGCTCTCACTATTGAGGAGGCTGAGTCAAAACTCCGGTCGATGAAGTTTTCTCCGAACAGCGGACAATCTATTCAGTCAGCCGTTGACGCGAAGTATGAAGTCAAACAGATGTCCGATGAGGATGTCAAAAAAAGTCAGAAAGCGAAGTATGATTCTCTTGCGGAAAATGCCAAAAGCCTTCAGGAAGCCATTAAACGCGCACAGGAAAATCCGAATGCCATCGGCCTCGATGGCAGACCATTGTCAGACAATATTGACTATATGCGGGGAAATCTGGCTTCTTACCAGGCACAGCTTGAAGCCGTCAATAAACTTTCCCCGCAGCAATACCGGCAGTTACTGGAAGATCAAGCTGAAACAAATCTCCGCGAGGCAAAATTCAGAAAAGCGCTCCGAATTTTTCAGGATGGGTTTGTTGTTGATGGCCAGGGTAATAATGCCGCGAACGTCTATGACATGTTCAGACAGCAAAGGATGCTTAATGTGGCCGACCCTGCCCAGCGTGAAGCAAATACTTTGCAGCTCGCCAAGGAGGCACGCGATCATGGCCTGCCGGAACTATCACGCCAGCTTCATGAGATTTATTTTCAAAAAGAGATCGACGAACAGAGTAAGAAAGTTAACAAGGACGATATTCGGAAAAAATTTCTTGCCAATGAATCAAATCAAAAAAACCTTAAAAAGGCTTTCGATACCTGGAAAGAGGATTTTAAGAAAAAGCAGGGGCAGGACCCCGATGAGGCAACTATGGCAGCTGCCCGTAGTGCGATGGAGGGACAGATGGTTGACAGTGCCTATAACAAGGCGGTGAAACTGAAAGTTCATGAAAGTTTTTCAGGTGGTAGCAGTGATCGTGCAAAGGCATGGAATTCGGTGTATGGCGGTGCTGTTGCCATTGAAGATTTTGGGCAAAAGGGCACGTTTGAAGCGATCTTTACCGATGAGGAATGGAATGCGCTCCCTGCAAAAACGGCGATCATGGTTTCCATCACCATAGCTTCGATGGGTGTCGCCAGTGGCGCGGTTGCCGCGGCGGGTGTTGGCGCAAGACTTCTGCTTGGTGAAGCTGCTGTTGGCGCATTAGTGGGAGTGACGACGGAAACTGGTGCAGTGGTTGGAGGGACTTTGGGAGGTAGAGCTCTTGCATGGGGAGGAGGTCTTGTTGTTGAAGGCGTGGCCTTTGGAACAACCCAAGGTGCTCTCAACTGGGCTATTCAGGGTGATAAATCGACATTTGAAAGTCCCGGAGCATATTTCAAGGCGATGGGACACAGCATTTTAACTTTGGGTGTCCTTAAGGGGGTCGGGGCGGGGTTCGGTAAACTCCAGCAGATGAATGCCCTCCGGGGAGCTGCAGGTTTATCGGAAGAGGCGTTGGCCCAGGCCGCTTTCATGCCAAGAGGTATTGGTGGGGCCGTGAGTGAAGCTGGCTGGTGGACTGCAAGAACATCTACTGAAGGTGCCGCATTGACTGGTTTAAGCGCCGCGCAGGCATGGATTGGAGGTCAACAGTACGGGATGCGGCAGGGTATCCGCGATTTTGGAGAAAACTTTCTGTTTTCCGCTGCCATTACCGGAACCCATGCATTCATGGGAGGCGGTGCACATGAAAAATCTGACAGAAAAGCTGAAGATGTGACAAAAGAAGGACTCAAGGCAGTTGATGCCGTGAAAAAAGCCGCTGATGCCGACACGGCTGCTTCACAAGCTCGTGAAAGAGCTGATGCGGCAAAAAGAGCTGGCAGCCCAGATGCTGCAAAACTGGAAGCCGAGGCAAAAGCCAAGGAAGCTAAAGCAAAAGAACTTGATACCCTGGCTGGCGGCGCAATGAAGGTTGAAGCATTTGCGAAGGCTGAACGCACGGCGAAAGCGAAGGAGGCCGAGCTACAGGGCCACCTTGAAGGCATGTGTCCGTGCCACCGCAACGGTATGAAGAGCATTATCGATCAGTTTGGCATTGATAAAATTACTGACCCAGCTGAACGCATCAAGGCACTTGACCAGGCGCTTGCGAAAGTCACTGAATATCAACAAGCGGAAAATAAGGACAACCATATTGCCGAGGCTCGTGAAGCATACCGTCAGAAACTCCTTGATCCGAGCAGCCCCGAGGGTAAGGATATTGCCACAAAACTTGACGGGCAGAAGGTTAAAGTCACCGTTTTGAATCCTGATGGAACGGTGAAATCTGAGATGGATATGCAGATAGATAAACGACTTCTTACTCCTGACACGTTATTGAAAATTGCTGCGGGGGAGCCAATCAGGCTTTCCGAAGTAGACGTATATCTGCACAAACACATGGTGAAGGGTATTGACGGTGTATTGGATAAAAGTATTACTGATCCGGCTCTTCGTGAGGCAAAACGCCAGGAGATTCTTGATGCCATAGCTAAAGGCGCTACAAAGGAAGACATTGCGAAAATTGTTGAAACGATTACATCGGATCCTGCAGCCCGGAAAAAATTGACCGATGAACTTGTTGGTGCGGAAGAAAAAGTGCGTCAAGGAACCGAGGTCTTTACGACTCCTCATGCCGAGATGAACGCCGAGGGTAAAAATATCGCCAAGGAGTACATGCATGAAACCGTCAACGGAGTATTTGATAAATTTAAAGAGGATTATAAAAAGGAGACCGGTAAGGACCTCGATCCCGCCCTTCTGGAAAAAATCAAACAGAGAATTATCGAAGCTGGCATCGACCAGCATATTGATAACCCGCCCCAGTACGTTTCACACGGGTTCGATCACTCGTTGCGAGTTATGGAAAACGTGCGGAGATTGTTACATCAGTCCCCGGAGGATGCTGCCAAAGGTCCACCCGAGGCTGTTGCCGGCTTGATGGATAAATACAAGATCAGCCGCTCCCAGGCTGAACTGATGACCCAGCTTGTGGGTATCTGTCATGACTTCGGATATCCGACTGTCGGTGACATGAATAAGTCACTTCATGCTGTTACTGGAACCTACCGCTTCCTGGTTGATATCGGAGTTCCTTTGGGTGAAGCCATGGGACTGGATCTCAAGGGGAATGTCCAGCACATGAAACTGCTGAAGAATTTTGCTGAAAGTATCGAATGTCATTCCGCCGACAAGGTTGAAACAAGTTATGAAGATGCATCTGGAAAAAGACAGGAGTTGAAGTTTGACAGTAAGATTAAATTCAAAATTAAGATACCGGGAACCGAAATTTTCTATTACCAGGAGTTCTTGTTAAGAAGTCAGGACAAAGCCGAGTTCAGGGAAAAAGGGATCAAATTCTTCAAAGAGAATCTGAATATTGATCTTTCCCCGTCGGATGTCACTTACCAGGATGCAGAACCAGGAAAGATTTTTGAAGGCCGCTATATAGATGCACCCGGATCTACGAAAAAAGGTTCACTGCCCGGTGGGATTGAGTTTAGGGGGGCTGAACTCAGCGACGCTTCACGACAGGGTCGTGATTGGGAAAGAAATGCCAAGAAGGGAGATTATGAATTCAATCCGCTGCTTTCTCTCGTCCGGTATGCGGATAATCTGGACATGGACTCCAGCCGCTTCTCCCCGTTCCAGCGCAGCAAAGTATTTACCAATCTTTATGAACGTCTTGGTGCAGAACGTTCGGTTGATGGTGATAAAACACTTTCCACAGCCCTTGTGGAGCAGCTTAAAAAGGTTCCTCCTTCCATCACCGATGCACAATCCGTGCTTACGAAGACCGCAAAACCTGGTGAAAGACCTGTGATGTATGAAGGTGAACTCCTGACCCTTGCCAAGGAGCTCGTATCCAAAGGTCCGGATTCCATGAACGCACTCCGAAGACTTTTGGATAGTGTTCAGATTGTGAAATATGGCAATCCTCCTACCCCTGTCGATGCTTCATATGTTCAGCAAATCAAGGCTCAGATTGAAGCCATTGCCGCAAACCAGGCGCTTCCTGACGGTTCTCCCGGGAAAAAGAATGCAAAAGCCCTGAAAGGCGATATGCAAAGAGTTATGGCCGACAATATCTATGCCGATGAAGAACTCCATGCAAGTCCTCAGGACAAACAGTATCTGCCACTGGTTAAAAAATATTTGTCTACCGTGAATGAAGTTTCCTTCCGTCATTTTGGAGGATGTAATCCCGTTGAGGTGAATGGAGTAAAAGTTGAGTCAGGAACAATCAGCGTTGGAATGGTTCCCGATGTTGTACGAAGATATAAGGGTCTCAGTGCCGAGGAGAGGGTACCGTTGCCAGGTGGAGGCCCCATGGATACCATGACTGTCAATATTCCAGTTGCTGTTTATCAGGTCTGGAGGGCGGTTGAAGCGTATGAATCCGTGACAGTAAACGGAAATAAGCTTAAAATAAGTCTGAGGGTTGGGGATAAAACCTTTAATTTTGACCCTAATAAGTACGGTGAAGGCAGCGGTGAAAGTGCAAGTGCTGCATTCCTGCGTGAATATAAGGCGTGGGAGCAGGCCAACATTCAATAACTTTTTAAAATTTCATTTGCTATACTATGGTAGAAACATCATCACAACCTGAACGAATGGGAGACGAAAATGAATTTATCGACCTTACCGATTCCATGAACTCTGCCACCCTTGAAGAGATAAAGCAGAGGGGTCCGGTCGGTGCTTTTATCGCGAAACTCGTTGAAAAGGGTATCGCGGAGAAGCAGAAAGTTCTGGTTCACGGGATGAATTCTCTCACGTTGAGGGTCCGCTATGGCAACGACCAGGCCAATTTTATGCTTAAACCTTCCGTGGATCAGGGAGATGCTCCTATAACGCATGCTCATTATGAGTTGCGTATGGTCGACTACAAAAAACCGTGGGTCCGCGACTTTATCAAACCCGAAGATTCCAAAGAATGGCTCCGCATAATGCCGATAAATTTTGCCGGGCTCTGTGAGGAACTTACCGGAAGAGATTTACGATTGTTCACTCTTGAGGAACAGTTTCCAAAACTCAGCTATAACAATATGAAGGATGCCATTTCGGAAGAAACTCCCGAACTTGATCAGTTGTTCAGTTACAAGTCTGGGATGAATGCCGGGGCGTGGGGTTTCTACCTGGAGTTCAAATCCCAGGAGGACCAGAAAAAATATCTTGAGAACGATCCTCAGTTGATGGCCAGCCTCAAAACGATGGTTGAAGGCTTTGTTCCCAGGATCATGGCACGACTTGCTAAAATGCAAGCCCAAAAGGCCGCGTAGAGGTTATTTCCAGCCCAAGCGGTACCGAGTTTGAGATTTTTCCGGTTCCACAGTAGTATGTTGCCGACATATTAACGTCTTTGGTATGGCATTTGATTTCAAATTCCCGGACGTAGGTGAAGGGATTCATGAGGGAAAACTATTAAAATGGCTTGTGAAGGAGGGCGATGAGGTGAAAACCGATCAGGCTATGGCGGAGGTTGAGACGGATAAGGCTGTCGTTGAAATTCCTGCTCCTCATGCCGGCAAAATTGTGAAACTGTACCGGAAAGAGGGGGAAGTGATGAATGTGGGGGAAGTGATGGTGACGTTTGAGGGAGACGGGCCGGCCGCGT
>JAYRRV010000005.1:0-2169 GCA_041909955.1 Candidatus Altimarinota bacterium | reverse complement strand
TCAAGCCCTGAGACATCCGCTCGTAAGCATCGTCATCATTAACTACAACACCAAGCACCTCCTGGATGGCTGTATAAAGTCACTCAACGAACAGACGTACCGTCCTCTGGAAATCATTTTTATCGACAACCTTTCCGCGGACGGATCCTGCGAACACGTGAAAAAACATCATCCGAACGTGATTCCGGTGTGCAACGACACCAATTTGGGATATTCGGAAGGAGCCAATCAGGGCATAAAAATAGCAAAAGGCGAATACGTGATGCTCCTGAATCCCGACATACTTTTTGAAAAGGACTATATCGAAAAATGCGTCGGAAAAATGGAGGAGGATCACAAAATAGCGGCGATCGCCGGGAAACTTTACAAGTACGATTTCCAGAACAACAAGAAAACCAACTTCATCGATACGGCGGGTCTCTTTTGTTACGCCAACCGTCGTGTGATCGACAACGGCCAGGGACTGGAAGACGAAGGCCAGTTCGATACGCCAAAACAGGTGTTTGGCATATCGGGGGCATGCCCTTTGTACCGAAAAAAGGCGCTGGATGACGTAAAAATTCCGGATGGAGATGAAGGAGAATATCTGGACAAGGATTTTTTCATGTACAAGGAGGACGTTGACATTTCCTGGAGATTTTTACTCTTTGGCTGGAAGTCATATTACCTGCCTTCGGCGGTTGCCAACCACGGACGCGGAACCGGGGTGTTAAAGCGTTTTACCCATTGGGAAGTGTATAAGAACCGCAGCAAGCTCAATAAATTCCAGAAGTACTACTCGTTCAAAAACCAACGCCTCATGCAGATCAAAAATGAACTGCCCATGAACGTTCTTCTGAACTTTTTTTCGATTCTCTGGAAGGAAATACTGATTTTCTTTTACGTGCTTTTACGTGAGCCTTTTTTGATCAAAGCCTGGTTTGTGATGTGGTCCCAAGTACCGAGCATCCTCAAAAAGCGCCGCTGGATCATGAAACACAAGCGGGTGGGATGGCGTGAAATGCAGCCATGGTTGAGCGGGAGAAAATCCGAATACCTTTTGTCCGGGAAATAGCCCATGAAATTTCCAACGATAAAAGAACTCAGGGAAATGGACCAGGGACAGTTCGCCGGTCTTGAAACGGGTGCGAAAAAACCTTTGTATGAGGCGGTAAAGAGGGTTTGCGATTTTCTGCTGTCGTTCGCGTCGCTTCTTGTCTTCGCGCCGTTTTGGCTGCTCATAGTCATTCTCATCCATTTGGATTCACAGGGGAAAGCTATCTTCAAGCACACCAGGATCGGGAAAGACGGAAAACCCTTCACACTCTACAAATTCCGCACGATGTACCAGGGGGTCAAAGACCAGGAGCTCGCGCCGCAAAACCCCCGCGACGACCGCGTGACGCGGGTCGGCAGATTTTTACGACGCACCAGTCTGGACGAAGTTCCTCAGCTTCTCAACATCCTGAAGGGTGAAATGTCGCTCGTGGGGCCGCGCCCGGAGATGCCCTTCATTGTTGAGCACTATCGGCCGATCGAGAGGAAAAGGCTGCTCGTAAAACCGGGGTTAACGGGGATCTGGCAGATCATGGGGCGAAAGGATCTCCCGCTTCACCATAACCTGGAATTCGACTTTTATTACATCTTGCACAGGTCATTCTTGCTCGATTTTGTAATTATCCTTAAAACGGTTGCTGTGGTAATATCTGGGAAAGGTGCTTACTAGGCGAACTATGGCGCAACAAACAAAAACACAAGCAGAACGGTGGTATGACAAAGCCATTCTATGGCTTCTCTACAGTCTTGGATTCGGTGTGCCGGTCATTTTTTCAACGGCGTTCTTTTCCAATTTCGCCGCGCCGAAATTGCTATTGTTGAGGGGAATCACCCTGGCGGTGATCATGCTGTGGATTTGGAAAAGTTATGTTGAGGAAAAATTCAGCTTTCGCCGGGGGAAATTCAACCTGGGTTTGCTGGCTTACGGAGGTGTACTGATTCTATCCACCGTCACTTCTTCGAATATTTTTTCCAGTCTGTTGGGCACCGAAACACGCTTCCTGGGACTGTTCACTCAGCTTAATTTTTTGCTGATCGCGTGGATGGTCTATAACTTCATCACCACAAAAAAGCAGATTAAAACGCTTATCACCATCGTGTGCGTCACAGGGATCGGAATCTTGACGACTTACG
>JAYRRV010000004.1:0-6987 GCA_041909955.1 Candidatus Altimarinota bacterium | reverse complement strand
TTGAGCAGTTGGTCATCAACGTTCCCGAAGAGTATTCCGGAACCGTCATCGAAAAACTTGGGAAGCGCAAAGGTGAAATGCAGAACATGACGACCGAAAACGGACAAACCCAGCTCGAATATTTGATCCCAACCCGCGGATTACTCGGTTTACGGTCGGAATTTATCATGGACACCCGCGGCCAGGGTCTGATGGACCACAGCTTCTTCCACTATGAACGGTACAAGGGAGATCTCACCCGCCGCGTCAATGGTGTGATGATTTCCGGCGAACAGGGAGTTACTGTTGCGTTTGCCCTGTGGAACCTCCAGGAGCGCGGCATGATGTTCCTCGGCCCCGGCGTTTCCGTCTACGAAGGCATGATCATCGGACAGAACTCCAAGAGCGACGACCTCGTGGTAAATCCGTGCAAGGAAAAGAAACTGTCCAACATGCGCACGACTTCATCGGATGAAGCCATCCGGCTGGTTCCTCACCTGGATATGTCCCTCGAACAGGCCATGGAGTACATCTCCGGCGACGAACTTGTGGAAATCACGCCAAAATCCATCCGTATCCGCAAAAAGTACCTGACGGAAAACGAACGGAAACGACAGAACAAAGCCGCCTAAACCTTCCTTCAGGCTTCGGAATTCGGCCTCTCCACAGCAGTCAACCGCCCAAAACTTTCGTGAAACCTCCGGAAATTACCCGGATCCACGGTTGCCTGGTGCAAGACCCCGACGGCTTTTTCGTAGTCGGGTTCGTTGATGATGAAGGTGACATTCCGGTCCCCATCCCCTCCGTCAAACTCGATATTGATGCCATTGGCCGCCAGCAAGCCCGAAAGCCAGCTCAATAATCCCTTCTGATCCGCCATCTGGTTACCGATACAGCAAACAATCGCCATGTGGTCCTTTTTATCGACCCGGCCGTATCTGGAAAGAAGCATAGCCAAGGACTCGTTGCGGGCATGCTTACCGTCCACACTGAAGGCCACGGTCCTTGCCGAAGTCGTGATGGCATCCACCGAAATACCCTGCTGCCTGCAGACCTGAAATATATCCGCGGCAACACCCTTTTGCTCAATCATTTTTCCGCTGCTCACACGGAACATTGTCTGACCTTTTTTTCCGCTAATAAAACGAACTCCGGTAACCTCAGGGTCGTCGGTCAGTGAAATCAACGTTCCCTGGCCACCGGGATTGAAAGTGTTTTTGACATGAATATCCACACCCTGCCCGTCAAGCACCCAAATCCCATGGGGATTGATGGCTTTCATACCGGCAAGGTCTGAAAGTTCAGCGGCCTCATCAAAATGAGCCCTGGTCCTCAAAAGAGCACTATTCTTTCCCACAAGCTTGGGATCGGCGGAAAGCAGCCCGTCAACCTCCTTCATGATTGTAAGTTGAACGCGGCCGTTTTTGCCCCTTATCTGTTTGAGGCCCCGGGCAGTCATGGCCGCCGTTGAGTCGGTGTACCCGCGATCGATGGTGTTCAAAATTCCACCGGGAATATACCCGGCATAACCGGTGACGATCGGTGTACTGCCGCGGGAAAGAACCTCATCGACTCTCGCAGCTATTTCCCGGCTCAACGTCGTGTAGAGCACCTCCTGATCGATTTCACCCTCATAACCGTTTTTGAACAACATAGGTGGAGCCGAAGCATCAAAAACATTCCCAAGATTCACGTCTTCATACACCTTGTCGATCTTGCTGCGGATGGAAAAGACCTTCGCAAGCACATGAGCGGAAAAAACCTCTCCAAGACCCACGATCCGGTCAACGACATAATTTTTACGTTGCACGTCATTCCCGCGATAATGCTCTGAAGCCCAAGCTATTTGTGCTTCAAGCCCATCAATCTGCCCACGCACATACACCTCAATACCCCGCAGCACAGATTCCCGGCTGTCCGCCGGAACATTTTCCTGACTCAATTGACGGCCGGCACGGTCCAATGTCCCTTCAACAACTTCATCGAACAGCCCGCGAAAGACGCCGGGAGTTTTAAAAATCTGTTCACCTCCATCCAGAACCGCATCCGCGATTTTCAGGAGTTTATTGGTCTCGCCGCTAAAGGCGGAAACCACTGCCACCGCATTGTTGCCGGTCTCAATCCCATGCTCAACAATATCACCGACAAGATCCATTCTGTCCACGGACGTTCCGCCAAATTTCATCACATTGATATCCATCTAGATAAAAAAAGAAGATACGAAAAAAGAAACAGACGGAACTTAACCAAGAATATGAGCCGTGTCAACACAAGTTAGTCCCTCAGTTCTGTACATCCACGACCTTCTCTCCAAACTGCCCGGCAACCTGTTGCTGGGTGGAATAAAAATCGCGTAAAGCGGTATTTTCTTGGGACCCAAACTGGGCAAAAGCGTCTGTAAATACCTTTCGTGCCCCGGGATCGCTTTCCTTCCCCTGGAGATACTGGACTCCCAAAATCACCTCCTGAATCCCATGAGATTCAACCGTAAAAAACCTCTCCATGGCTTCCGCAAGCCTTTCACCTCCGACCGGCACCGCCATGGACTGGAACCGCTCATGACTCCTGTTGATTTCCGACTGAATGCCCTCAAGCGTCTGCAAAACCCGCTCAATATTCACATCATTACCGTCAAACACCTTGCTGATTTCCTGCGCCTTGGTGAACATCTCCTTTTGAATCTGAACGATACTGTTATTGTAATCCTTCACAGTGGAAGCCTTGTCCTGTGAACAGGAAGCCATAAAAACCCCAAACGCCACAGCAGTGACAACAAAGAGACTCGTCCTGATAAATGGTTTCATAAAAAGAAGAAACAGTGAAAACGCTCCCATTATAGACAATCAAATTGGCCTCCGCCAGTTCTCCATCGTCACGGATTGAATAAAAACCCGATTTTTGGTATAATACTAAGAAAAAACAAAACTCATGTAGCCATATGGCCCAACCTCTAACCACAACGGGCGTCCCAACGGACGGAGTCAATGCCGGCGGAAATCTTGATTTCGGCTCGCTGGTGCCCCAAATCCTTGAAAAATTCCTGCTGGTCCTGGAAGGAGCGGCCATTATTGCCGGAGGGTTTTTCCTGATCCGATACATCCGCGGAAGACTCCACAAAATTGAAATTACCCATGAACCTCAGCGGAACGCCATCAATCTGCTGGAAAAAATCACGACGGGATTTATCGTCGTCATATCTATCACCCTGTCGCTCAAAGTGGTCGGAATCGACATGAGCCTCCTGGTCAGTGTGGCGATTTTAGGCCTGAGTTACGGTCTCCAGGACATCATCAAAAACTATGTCGCAGGCATTCTGATCCTGTTTAAAGCACCTTTTAAAATCGGTGAAACCGTCATGATTCGGAACTTCACCGGAAGGGTCTTTAAAATGGATTTTCAATCAACGACGCTGGAAACGTTCGATCATCGGTACATCACCATTTACAACAGCGACGTAATGACCCAATCCATCGTCAACTATTCCAACAACACCATTCGCCGCATCGATATCGACGTCATGCTGGGGTACGGGTCCGACATGAAAACCGCGCTCTACATTTTTGAAAAGATTCTTTACAGTCATCCGTCGGTACTTAAAAGCCCGAAATATTCGATCATCTTCAAAAAGTTTTCCGATTCAGCCGTAACGGTCACCCTCAAATTCTGGGTCCAGCGTCCGTGCAATATCCTGAAAATACGGTCGGAAATCGGGCTCCAGATCAACCAGTCATTCGACGAACAGAAAATCTTCATGCCGTACACCAAGGACGTCCAGGGTGCGGAAGAAAACGACCTCACCAAAACCACCGAACAGCATAAAAAACAGATTCAGGAGTTCTATAGCCTCCCGATGTTTGCCCAGCAACCCGCCGTTCAACCCGGAGCCGAAGGCGTTCCCGGAGCGGATGGGCAGATCCAGCCTCCGGAAGAAATTGATACCGAAGAACCCGAATAAAAAACAATCCACTCCCCGCGAAAAAATTTTTGCAGTAGAATAGGGACAACCTAAACTCCTCCCTATGAAATTTCGCAAAGAAAAAGACGTCATCGGCTGGGTGAACGTCCCTTTAGACGCATACTACGGTTCTTTCACCGTGCGCGCCCATGAAAACTTCCGGATCAGCGGGATTCAAGCGCCCTCACGATTCAAAAACGCGCTTGGAATCATTAAAATGGCGGCGGCAATGACGAACAAAGAACTCGGGGAGCTGGAACCAAAAATCGCCGACGCCATCATCAAGGCTGCCGACGAATTCATTGAAGGGAAATTTGACGACCAGTTCACTCTGGACGTTTTCCAGGCGGGCGCGGGAACACCATTCAACATGAACGCCAACGAAATCATCGCCAACCGGGCCAACGAACTTCTTGGAGGTAAAAAAGGCGAGTATAAACCGGTCACTCCCAACAACCACGTGAACTGGGGACAGTCCTCCAACGACGTTATCCCCACCGCCATCCGCATCGCCGCGCTCTACCGGGTCAATGCGCTTCTCCCGGAAGTTGAAAAACTCGGCAAGGCCCTGATGAAAAAAGCCAAGGAGTTCAACGGAATCATCAAAGTAGGTCGGACCCATATCCAGGACGCGGTCCCCATCCGCCTGGGACAGGAGTTCGAAGCCTACGGCTCCGCAGTTTTGCGCAGCCACAGGTTCATCAGCGAATCCTTTAACCACCTCAAAGAGCTCGGCATCGGGGCAACGGCGCTGGGCACCGGAATAACAACCCATCCAAAATACCGTCCGCTCATGGTCAAAAACCTCAGTAAACTCACCGGTATCAAATTTACGGCCACCAAATACCCCATGGAACTCACCCACGGCATGAACGCATTTGCCGTGGCCTCCAACAGTCTCAAGATCCTGGCAAACGACCTCGTGAGAATCGCCAACGACTTCAAACTGCTGGTTTCCGGACCGATCGGAGGAATTGCCGAGATTATCATTCCGGAAGTAGAACCTGGGTCTTCCATCATGCCCGGGAAAATCAATCCGTCCATCCCCGAATGCATCAACATGATCGGTTTCCAGGTCGTGGGCAACGACACGGCCATCAACTACGGCGTTCAGGCAAGCCAGCTGGAACTCAACGTCATGACCCCGATGATCATGCACAATCTCATGGGATCCATGAAACTGCTCACCAACGGATGCGAAATGTTCAGAACCTTCTGTGTAGAGGGAATCAAAGCCGACACAAAACGATGCCACAAACTCCTCGACGAAAGTTTATGCCTCGCGACCGGGCTCTCCCCGTACCTTGGCTACAAAGTGACCGCCGAACTTGTGAAAGACGCGCTCCAAAAAGGAAAAACCCTCAAACAGGAAGTCACTGACCATACATTCATGTCCCCCAAGGAACTGGAGGACATCCTGTCCCCTTCCAAACTCACCGCGCCTAGCTTTACAGACAAATCACTCGCTGAACGGATCAGGAAGAACAAAAACTACCAAAGTTACCTCCACCGCCTCGGCTAAAAGTGAACTTGACTTACCGCGGCTTCTCGGCTTAAATACTAAGGCCTTAATCACATTTTTGTATGTCGAACAAACACATCAACCACCAGCACGGGCTCAACACCATGAATTCAACGCGCCCAAAGAGCAAACTCCGCAAGCGTGCCAACAAAGCAAAAGCGAAAGTCCGCAAGGAAGTTCTTCTGAAAGCCCTCCGCGACGCCGTCAAGGCTCACACTTAAGAGCGTGATGTCGTTTTGAGCAACCACCAAGGAACCCCGCAGACGGGGTTCCTTTTTTATGCAAAAAATGGTACAATGATGCGATAAAAACAAAAAACTATGGATATTTTCAACATACTCATCCCTATCGGCACGAGCATCCTCATGGGAGCGCTCATCGGCCTGGAACGCGAAAAAGCGAAGCAAGTCAGGCACGGAGGCGTGAGTGCCATAGGAATCAGAACGGATATCCTCATCTGCCTGTTTGGAGCAATTGCGGCCTTTCTGGGCAAAACCTTCAGTCCGGTACTCTTCCTGGTGTGCCTGATCGCGATGATCATTTTGACAATCGCTAGTTATGTTTACCTCTCCTTTTCATTGAAAAAAATCGGGGTGACGACGGAAATCAGCACCATCCTCGTCTTTTTGCTGGGCGGGCTGGCGATGGTCGGATACATGCAGTTCGCGGTCATCCTGGCCATTGTGATCACGCTGGTACTCTCCCTCCGAACGGCTCTGCACAGGGCGGTAACCCAAATCAACACGCGCGAAATTTACGACACCATCAAATTCGCGATCATTGCGTTCATCATCCTCCCTTTCCTGCCGAATCAGAACTTTGACCAGACCATTTTCAATTATCTCTTTCCCGGATCGACGGTACCGGACTCTTTCGACCACATTCAGGTGCTGAATCCGTACCGAATATGGTTCCTGGTGGTGTTGGTTTCGGGAATCAGTTTTCTGGGATACATTCTCGTCAAAACTATCGGAAACAAAAAAGGCATCAGTATCGCCGGTCTCATCGGAGGCCTGTATTCAAGCACCGCCACATCCATTTCCCTGGCCCACAAAAGCAAATCGCACCCGGAAATCACCTCCCCATTCACCACCGGTATCGTGCTGGCGTGCGGAATCAGTTTTATCCGGACGTTTATCTTTATCCGCGCACTGAACGAAGAACTGTTCACCAAAACATTCATCCCTGTGGCGATGATGTTTGTCTATCTTATGGCGGTGGGATTGTACATGCTTTTCCGCAAAAAAAAGGAGAAACTCACCACGCAGACGGCGGAACTCAAGACTCCTTTTGAACTGACGGAAGCCCTGAAATTGGGAGGCTTTATCACCGGAACGTTGCTGTTGGCCAAAATCGTCCTTTCCTACTCCAGCATCAACCTTTACTACTTTTTCGCGTCACTCATGGCGTTTTTCGCCATCGACGACCCGGTTATCATTTCGGCGGCAACCAGTGCGGGAAAACTCATCACGATGACCGAAGCGAAAAACGTGGTGCTACTGGTACTGTTCCTGAACATGATCCAGAAAGT
>JAYRRV010000003.1:0-3949 GCA_041909955.1 Candidatus Altimarinota bacterium | reverse complement strand
GTGGTGATCGCATCACCCACCGCCATGATGGTAATAGCCGCAAGGGCAATTTCATTGGAGAAAAACTGGAGTGCCAGAAGGGACCCAAGTACGAGGAAAAATGACCCCTTCCCGGGGAAACTCTTAAGGTCTTCCGGCCTTTCAAAGAAAAGTAAAATGCGGTCAACGAGAGGAATCCGATAGAAACGGATGATGATCGAAAGCAGTCCGCCCAGTATCAGCACCCAGAACATTATCTGCTCATTCAACAGCTGGAGCTTGAGCAAAAAAACGATGGTGACTCCGGTCACCAGATGTGCCACCTGTCTGCGGAGTTCCAGCTTGTCCTTCACATGGAACACGAACCATTCCAGAATTTTGTGTTCCTCCTGCAGGTAGATCCAGAACCTTGCCGCCGCGTATCCGATCATACCTCCCAAAATAAGATCGCTCATGTAGTGGACTCCCAAATACAGCCGACTGAACGCGATGGTGAGAATGATCAGTTTTCCCAGAATCTGCAGTTTTTTTGTCGGGAAAATGCGGTGCAAAAACGGCCAAAGAGAAAAGCAAAAGGCCGTGTGCAAGCTCGGCATGGAAAACCCCGAGGCTTGAGTGAGAGGGATCGTGGCCACCACGGCGGCGGCGTACGGCCGGGGTGTCTGGAACATCACTTTCATTAGGTAACTTACTTCCAGTGCCGATGCGCCGGTGAGCGCCATCAGCACGATATCCTTCAATTTTTTCCCGCCTATGAGGTAGAGCAACAGCACGATCAGGCAGAAAAGCATCCCGAAATCCGTCATGAACAGCATGAATGAATCGAGCGGGTACACCCGCAGTCCGCCCGTTACTTTTAATATCGCGTCGTCACCGAAAAGAGACATATACAGCGCCAAAAGTCCCGCCAGAAACCACCATTTTTCTCCGGTGGAAAAGATCGGCTTTATGAAATATCTTCTGAGCACTGCAAACATGTTTTTCGTTTATGAAGTGGTGGCCGTCAGGTCAATGTGCCTCACGTCGCCGAGCCGGTGCCCTAAAAACTCGCTTCCCATTTTCTGAAATTTCCCGGGATCGTTCGTGGTGAAATATACCCGTTTCCCTTTTTTCGTGAGCTCCTTTTCGATCTCGGGATGGCGTTCCAGGTAGTTCTTCAGGCTTGCGGAAAGTATCGGTCCCGGGTTGAGCACCCTGACGTTTTTCCCCATGATCCTGCAAAAATCTTTGTATAGGAACGGATAGTGGGTGCATGCCAGTACAAGCGTATCCACGTTGTGGGTCTTCAGCGGCCGAAGGTATTTCTTGAGCACCATTTTGGTTTCCGGCCTTTTGTGCCAGTGCTCTTCGATCAACGGGACCAGCAGAGGGCAGGCTTGTTTTGCCACCTCCACGTCCGGCCGGAGGTGTTTGAGTTCAATGTCGAAACTTTTGCTTTCAATGGTGCTGCGGGTTCCGACCACGCCGATTTTTCCGCTTTTGGAGACCTTCACCGCCTCTTCAACCTGCGGCTTGATGACACCCAAAATCTTCCTGTTCTTGACGCCGGGTTTCCGCAGATATTTTTCCTGAAGATGCCTCAGAACGTTGGATGACGCGGTGTTGCAGGCGATGATAATCAGCGAACATCCCTCGTCAAAAAGGTGCTCTACTGCCTGTTCCGCGAACCCGATGAGCGTTTCGGTGCTTCTGTTCCCGTAGGGGGCCCGGGCGTTGTCGCCCAGGTACATGTAGTCGTACTCCGGAAGATCCTTCAGGAAGTCTTTTAGGATCGTCAGCCCCCCATACCCTGAGTCAAATACACCGATCACAAAGTTTCGTTATAAGGTTTTTCGCTGGCCATTGTACTTTTTTTTCGATTTTTTGTACACTAGCAGCAGTCTGTTTTTTGCTTTATGGAAAAAGAAGGTTTCAGCTGGAAAGTGCAGGTGGCGTTTGTGGTGACGGGTGTGCTGGTGGGGCTCCTGGTGACCGCGCAGTTTAGAAGCGCTATTCCTGCAAGCTCTTACCCTTACGACGAATACAAGGTTCAGCAGGAACTCATCAAGAGTTACACCGATACCCAGGGTGTTTTGAAGACCAGGATTTTGAATCTCCGTAAGCAGATTGAGGATAAACAGCAGCAGTCCGGTGTTGCGGTACAGAAGAGCAACCTGGACGTCCTGTCCCAGCTGAAAAAAGAGATCGGCCTGGAAAGCGTCAAGGGCGACGGCATTACCATTACCCTGGATGACGGTCCCTTTTCTCAGCGCAGCAACAGTCAGGGATCCGAACAATTTCTCATCCATGCGGCCGACCTGCGCGACATCGTGAATCTTGTCTTCAGCGCCCAGGCCGAAGCCGTCGCCATCAATGACCAAAGAGTCATCAGTTCGACACCCATCAGCTCCGTGGGAAACACCATTCTCGTGAATAACTTCCATGTTCTTCCTCCGTTCACCATCACCGTAATCGGCGACAAGGATCTGTTTTTGCAGCGGCTCAATGACCCGACGGCCCTTCCCGACCTTGAAAAACGCACCCAGGGACAAAAGGTGCAGTACGGCTTCCAGCCGAAAACCGGCCTCGTCGTTCCGGTATATAACGGTGATTTCCGCTTGAAATATGTACAAACCGCTAATGAAAACCAGTCATGAAATATAAGATGAGATATAGGGATTTAACCATCATTATCACCGGCATTCTGCTCGGGTTTCTGGTCGTGCTGCAGTCGAGGTCTTTTGGCAACGTTCAGGATCGCATCGCCCGCGACAGCAGGGCCAATGTTTTCCGCGAAATACAGATCCTGAAAAATACGAACGAGGACCTTGGCGATGAAATCGCCGACCTTGAAGATCAGCTGGCGAAGGCATCAGACCAGGAGCAGGCCCTCAAGGGAATCCAGGAGGAAATCCAGAAAGACAAAATGATCGCCGGGCATGTGAATGTGACCGGCCCCGGCGTTGAACTGACCGTCAAAAACAACCTACCTGCGCTTTGGTTTACCGATATCGCCAATGAACTCTGGTCGGCCGGGGCCGAGGCGGTGAGCGTCAACGATGTCCGCATTACGAATACGACCGCAGGGTTTGATACCCTTCCGAACGGCCAGATCTCGTTGAATGGTGTTATCCTGAGCTCACCGTATCACTTTGGCGCTATTGGTGACAGAAAAACCCTGAGCGAGGCGCTGAACCAGCCTGCAGGCATCATCCAACGTATGAAGGACAATATCCCGGGTATTGAGATCACTCTCGACCAAAAAGATCTTCTCCAGATGGAAAAGGTTTTGTAATACTCCAATCAGTTGAGCGGAAATATAAACCACAGCGGCTGAAGCAGGAGAAGAATAAACAGCAGGATGAGGTAAATTCTTTTGTTGAACCTTTCCTCACGGTAATTGTTCAATGCTACGTCCAGTTCCATCAGGTGCGAATCCAGATTCTTCCGTAACTGGTCTTTTTCGGCCTTTTCGTTGGCAAGATCGCGTTTGTAGTCCAAGAGAGGAATGGTCTCCTGTATACGGGCTTCCAATTGCCCCAGGCGGTAGTTTGCCATCTCCAGATGCTGTTCTTTGTCCTTGAGCTCCTGCTGGAGCTGTTCATACAGGTTTTTATATACCTGGATGTCGTCTTCTTGAGCCCGGGCGCGCGCCTTCGGGGAGGCATTTTTGGTAAATTCCGGGCGCCCCGTTTCCCCGTCGTCCGGAGTCACGGAATGATAGGTGTTCCCCTCACTGTCGATCGACATGTCTACCGGAATTAAATCCACTTTGTCGATAGACATTTTATCTGTCGACATGTCGACTGCGCTGTCTACTTTGTCTACTCTCCTCCTGGCCTTCAATTGCATGATTTCTTTTTTATCAAGCCATATCCGTCCGTCTCTCCTTTCGTGAGAAACTTTTTGAGAGTTAATATACCTGTCTACTGTCCTGACGGATATTTTTAATAGTCTGCTTGCTGTTTTTCTATCAATATCGTACATATGG
>JAYRRV010000002.1:0-3434 GCA_041909955.1 Candidatus Altimarinota bacterium | reverse complement strand
TTCGCATGATTCTCTCTCAGTTCGATACGACCTTCAAACGAAGGATAGTAGCTGGTTTCCGCGCCATGGTAATTGAGGTAGAGAAATATTCCACCTCCAAATTTATTAGCCGTATTTTTGAAAAACCTATTTTTTCCAAAAACCGGCTTGGTGCCATGATCGGTGGTGAGGGCAAGGCCTCCTCCGTTTTCTGCTGAATTGTTTTGGAAATCGCAATCATCAATTCTTGGTGATCCTTTGGCAATACATAGACCTCCTCCTTTCAGTTTTGCGATGTTTTTACCGAAGGCGACTTTTTTCAATTCAGGATCCCCACCCATGATGTAGATCCCTCCACCGTATCTCGCCTGGTTACCGAGACAATGAACGGAATTCAAACTTGGGGAAGATTCATAATTCCAAATGCCGCCACCTTCACCCTCCACTTTACAGTCGATGATCTTCACATTCGTGATGGTCGTTCCGTTGCATCCATTTATACAGGCGAGTCCCCCACCGTTTTTCTCGTTCTTCTGCGGATTTTCCCCGGTTTCATTTTCCGTCGCGGTATGGTGTCGCTGATCAAAAGAATAGACCCTTCCTCCCCCACCCAGAATCACGCAATTCTCAAGCATATTCGCCTCCGCACCTTCGATGGTGATGTTTTTCCACGGTTTGGCCTTATCCCTGCTTGCGAACACCACCGGTTCTGCTTGGGTTCCTATGGCATTTATCAATCCCCGGCAAACGATGCCCCCCTCTTCGCCGAAGATAAGCCTGGCTCCGGCAGGTATGTGGAGTTCCGCACCGGGTTCAACAAAAATATCTGCCTGAACCGTAAATGTTTCTTTTGGAAGCACTAGCGAGTGTCCTCTTTTTATTTCCAGTTTCCCGGGATGTTCCAAGAGCGCGCGTGCAAATTCCGGTTTCATTTCGGTCCCAAATCTCAACGTGTCCTCAAGGTCTCGCCGGTCCTGTTCGATTTGGCGTATCTGCTCAGCCTCATGCTTCTCTGCCTCACGTTTGTCTTCCATGGCAGTCCTTACGATTCCCCCAAGGACTTCAAGTTCAATTGATCTCAAGGTACCCTTGTCATTGGGATCTTTAGTAATAAGCTGTAGAGCCCTTGGTGCATTGGGTGAATTTTGCAGTACTTCGTCGATTTTCTTGCGGGCATCATCTGACATTCTGTAGTTCCGGTACAGTTCCCAGCCAAAATGGAGGTCAGAAATTTGACGACTGATCTGAGCGTCTTCCATTGGATTCCCCAGTTTGTATTCGGGAGTGGACTCATTCGGATGTTCGGAAAGATACGTCTGCTTCGCCATGTCCCAAAGCACCCATGTTTTGCTCACGGTGAACGGGGATATCTCAAGATCAATGTCTTGCATGAGGTTCTTTAAAACCACCCAGATGTCCGTGGATGCCTGGTCAATTTTTACCGGAGTGTATTTATCTCTCATTGCCAATAACGTTTCGGCATATTTTTTTGTGTTGCCTTCGATTTTGCCCTCTCTCAGGTTCTTGACCTCCTGTTCAATTTTAGTTTTGGCCTGGGGAGGTAAAAGATCAGCAATATCGGCATATGACAGATACTCCGCCGCCAGGTTTCCAAAACGTTTCAACTCCTGCTCCTGCCGATCTTTTTCTTCAGTTGTAAGTCTGGTTTGTTCATCAGCCTCTTTACGGGCTTTCTCATCGGCTTCCGCCTTATTTCTCATACACGCTTTTACGATTTCCCCTAATTCTAATAGTTCCTTGGAACGTAATGTTTCATGTGTATTCGGTTCTTTCTTCAAGAGCTCAAGAGCTCTCGCTTCCTGTGGGGAATTTTGAAGTATAAGTGCAATTTTTTCCTTTGCCTCCTTACCATCAGTGGTTTCCTCGTGATACTGACTATACAGTTCCCACCCAAACTGACGCGCCGCGATCTGGAAACAAATTTTTGGGTTCTCCATTGGATTCCCAAGCCTATACTCGGCGGAAGATTCGCTTGGATGCTCAGACAAATACACTTGTTTTGACATGTCCCAGAGTCCCCAACTCCTACTGTCACTCAGAGGTGTTTTTCTCAAATCAGCCTTTATCAACAACTCTTCGAACTCTGCCCGGATATTCTTATGTATTTCGTCCACTTCTTGTTGACCATAATTCCGCCTCATTTCTTCGAGGGTTTTGGCATATTTTTTTATACTTCCTTCTATTTCACCATTCCGTAATTGTTTTTCTCTTTGCTTAATCTTGTTTTTGCCATGTTTTGATAGCTTTTGTGCCACATCAGCATAGATAAAATCATCTGCGGCAATATTTCCCAGTCGTACGTTTTCTAACTTTTGATGATCTCTTCTTTCCTGTTCTTTTGTTGCCTTTTCCTCAGCTTCTTTGCGGGCTTTGTCTTCCACATCAGCTTTCGCTTTTGCGATTTTCGCTTTCTTTTCTTCGGCGATGCGTTTCTTTTCATCGAGTTCTTCCACTTTTTTCTTCAGTTCTTCTTCTCTTACTGCCGCATCTTTCAAGGCCGCGTTCTGTTCATCAATTTTCTGTAAGAGCCTGGCAACATCACTACTTAGTTTTTCGGCGACTTTTTTAACTTCGTCGATCTCCCTGGAGAGACCTTCATCTTCAGGATTTTGTGATGTTACTGGCTGTTTTTCACTTCCAGTCTGTTTCGACGCTGGCGAGGGAGACGAGGGCTTTGGACCTTGCGGTTGGAGCGTTTTTTCTTCCCGTGGATGGACGTCTAATTCTATAACATTATCTGGATGAGCTTTTGGCCATATCCGAAGCTGCTCTCCCCTTTTAAATGCGTCCCTGAAGTACAGTACTTTATTCCGTATTTTTCCGATTCTTGAGGTTGTAAGTTCTTTCCTGACTCCGTTATATTCGAATATTACGGGCTCGACCCGTTCATAATCACGATTGTTCCTGCGGTTACCAATATATAGGTAGGCATCGATGGTCAGGCGGAGGTCATTGTTTAGTTCTTCTGCATGAGCGATCCTGGCCTTCACTGAAAAACGGGGCCCTTCCCGCCGCTCACGGGATTCCTGCGGCTTAGGACGTTCGCTTTCCATAGTCTCTTCAACGGCCTTACTTGTCCGCGTCCTGCTGGATGAAACCTCTTTGGGTTGTTCCTTTTTTCGTGATTCGGAGATGTCGGCTTCCGTGACTGACGCACAGATGTTTCCATTTTCGAACTCCCTAAACAGCGTCAGGACGATTTTTCTCGGAAAAGTTTTTGGAATAACGATTTTAGTCAAACAGTGCTTCTCATTGACCGTTTCGATCACTGCATCTCCCTCGTGGTCGACAACTTCGTTTTCGAGGTAATCGAACATTTTCTCCGAAAGCTCTTCGGTTGGCACCGGCGGGTCGAATACAAATTCAACGTTTTCTTTTGTTCTTTCGATAGTTACAGACGAAAGGTACGGTGGTTTTTCATTGGATTCAGACAT
>JAYRRV010000001.1:0-5323 GCA_041909955.1 Candidatus Altimarinota bacterium | reverse complement strand
TTGGAACGCTTTGATGCCCGACGGCGTGGGGTAGAAACCGATGTGTTTTGGGTACGCTGCGAAGTACACCAGCACCCGGTTCATTTTGAATGCCGCCATTCCATAGCTTATGACCTCTGTCGCTTTCGGGGCGGCTTTTCTGATGGTTTTCCTCAGTTGTTCCAGAAGTTTCCGGGTCTCTTTTGAAAACCCGGAAATGTATTCATCGGTGTTTTGTGGGTTTTGTGGGTTTTTCAAACGGGCTGGGGTTAAGATCATTTTTTCTTCCGAAAAACCAATATCAGAATGGCTCCCGCGATCACTATTCCGCCGAATATGCCTATGGCGGTTGTTTGATTTTGGTTATTTCCCTCGGCGCCGGTGGTGTCGGCGGCAGGGGCTGGTGCGCCGGCGGGGGCTGGTGCGCCGGCGGGGCCGGGGGTAGCTGCAGTCGGTGCCACCGGTGTTTGTTCCGTCGGTATCATTTTTTCAAGGGCGGCAAAATCAATCTTTTCGGGACTGTCCCAGGAGTTTTGTTCTTCAATGATGTCAAAACTTTCTTTTGCGATTTTCCCGGTACCGTCGACCGTCGCCGTTTGTCCTCCTGTTATTTCAACCGTCTCGCCCCCGTTTTTGGCCTGAACGCTGATTTTTCCTTCAATCACCTTGAAGGTCGATGTGTCTCCCTGTACCGAAGCAACCAGTGTCGTTCCTTTAATTCCGGCTACGGCCTGGTTGAGGTCGATTTCCATGGATCCGTCTTTCACCATTTTTTTGATGTTTACCCAGATATTTCCGGCTACCAGTTTTGTTAAACTCCTTTCTCCGGGCGGGCCGGATATGATGATAGTGGATTCGGGTTTCATCATGTAGGTGGTTCCGTCTTTAAAGGAAATGATCGCCTCGCTGTCCTCGTCGGTTTTGATTTGGGCTCCGTAGGGGATGGCGGTGAGCGGGTCAACAATGTGCCATGAATCTTCCGGTTCTCCGGGAATGTGCATTTCAATCTGGCCTTTTGGCATATAAAACCTGCCGCCGGAATCGGTCGCTTTGCCGTATTTATCCAGAAATTCCTTGTCCAGATCGGAAATCTTCGGCGGTTCGGGCACTGCATAGGCGTTCAGGCGCCATGCAACAACCGAACTATAATCGTAGGAGAGTGATTCGTCTTTTACGGAGCCGTCCGCCATACCCCGGTGCGCTTCCTCGGCGGTTTTGCCTTTGTATCGGATGACAACGTTGTCACCAACGACCTGTCCGCTGAACGTTCCGGTGATCGTATCAATCCATGAGGAGGGAACGTCGGCAATATCTCCGTGCCAGACGTCTTTCATATCTTCCGTGATGCTGAAAGTACCGGAAAGCCGTCCGTCGGTTTTGTCGTAGTCTCCGTCCATTTTTAGGCTTGCCGTGCCCGTAAAGTCCTGAATCCCTTTGGGGAAGTTGATGGGAATCAGGCGATCCGAGACTATTTTTCCCCCCTTTACATCAACATGTGCGGAACTGAATAATATTCTTTCAATCCGTTCCGCGCTTATGCCGGCTCCGGGATTCCGGACGCCAAGATAGAGGAAAAAATCGGATTGTGGAAAGGTGGTACCTTCTTCTCCGAACGCTGGCGTGATGTATCCGATACTTAAAAACAGAGCCAGCGTTACGACGATGATTTTTCTCATAAGGTTAATTATGTAAAATAAGATCCAAGTTCACCTCCAGGTCCTCAAACTGCTTTTTGAGCAGTTCTTTGGAATCTGCCACGCCTTTGTTGTAAATGTCCTTTGCCGCGTTCTGCAGGAAAAAGTCCAGAATATCTTCCGCGGCGATGATCCCGATCACCTCGTCCCGTTCCTGTTTAAAGAAGGTGATGATCTCATCAACCAGGGTCTTCCGTTTTTCTTTTGAAAGCATATCCCAGCTTCGTTTGATTTCGGTCATACCGTGGTGTTTGTATTGGTTATTCGAACACATGCGCTGTTATTCTACCACAGGATTGGTTCTTTTTTGACCGTATTATTTGATTACCATGGACATTGTCGGATTTCTGGCGACGTTACCTTTTACTCTCTTTTCGGTGTATTTTTTGAAATTGTTCAAAATGTCAGGCCATCTGTTTTTTTTAGTTGTATCAGTTCTTCCGGCGTCGGTTTTCTGAATTTGTCATTATCCTTCACAAACACTTCATACGGCGGTGAGGATTTGACGTACACAAGGACATTTTTAAATGGGCCCTCGTTGTAGGGATTTATATACAACACCGGGGCCGTACGTTTCTTGTCCGGATTTTATTTTCATCTCAATGTATTGATCGTACTTCGGGTTTTTTTCCGACGGTTCCACTTCTATGGCTATGGCTTCCTGGTCGTTGAACGAGGGTTTGTCCAGGAAATTGCATTTCATCTGATCGAACCCGGAGGCGGTTTCGCGTGAAATCATGAACTCCTTTGCCAGTTTGCATGCAGCTATTTCAAAGCTGTTCTTCCCCTCAACATTTTCAAAATTTTCAGAACTGCAGCCATTGACCGTGAGTACGGTGATGAATCCTGCAGTGATGATTTTAAGTGTATTCATGTTTATTAGGGTTAGACCTTTAGCGAGCCGCGGAACCCCCTGGCGGCGTAGTATGATTCAGCGCCGTTGTGGTACGTGAAGACGTTGCCGTAACGGTAATCGCAGAAGATGGCCCCGCCGAGTTTCCTGATTCCGGACGGTGTTTGTACCCAGCTTGATGTTTTGGTGTCGAACTTCCCGAATTTCTGCAGCTCCCGGTATTGTTCTTCCGATAACATTTCAATGCCCATGGAGGCGGCCAGATCCATGGCGCTGTTTTTGGGCTTATGTTCCTTCCTTGATTCCAGCGCTTCGCGGTCGTAACAGAGGCTTCTGCGGCCGCTTGGACTTTCTGCCGAACAGTCGTAAAAAATGACTTCGCCCGTCTTGGTGTCATGCCCGACGACATCCGGTTCCCCGCCGGTACTTTCCATTTCATTGAGGGACCACAGTTTTTCGGGATTCGCTTGCAGTTTTGCCTCCACTTTCGCCCATTCAAGACCCTTGTGGCGGCTCATGTTTTTTTCAAACCGGGTTTTTAGTACTTTCAGGAGCTCGTTACGTTGTTCCGGTGACAACACTTTATCGGTTTTCATGGTTAGGGTGATGATGGAATTATTTGTTCTGGCCGGCACCAACAAGCCCAGGATTTTTTGCCGCCAGTTTCAGGAGTTTTTTCAGTCCGGGTAAATGAAGATCTTCGAGCTTTTTGAATCGGATACAGCTTTTTCCGACACTTACTTTACCCAGTGTATCCTTGTATTTCTCGGCCAGATATTTACCGTCTTCCAGGGCGCACACATACATGCTGATGTACAGTTTCTGGTTTGCCAGCGCAATAATCGGCCACTCGATCATCTCTTTTTTGTAGTTTTTGTACGGGAAAGTGCCGTAGCCGAGCATGTTTGAGGCAAAGTGCGGTTTGAGGTTCGGCGCGGCCTCCTGGATGAAACGATGGAGAAAAATAACCGCATCTTTCCGGTCGTCCGGGACGGAAGCAATGTATTCTTTTACGCTCTTTGCCCTGGTTTTGCTGAACATATTGGACATAATCCCGGTTTCTTAATAAATATTTTTTGTATTTCGCCTAACGTTTGCGTCTCATCCGCGGCGGAGCAAAGCGGAGTGGCGGATAGACGCTGTTAGAGGATGTATTTCTTGGGCGACGAGTTTCACAGCAACGGCTTGATTTTTTCTAACAGCTCGTCAAACTTTGTGTAGCCTGCCCGTTTGTTAAAGTGACCAGCATTCCGGACAAATGAAAGGGTCACGCCGAGGTGTTTTGAAAGTTCTTCGCCATTTCCTAAAGAGACATACGGATCATTGTCAGATTGAAAGACAATAAAGTGAGAAGACTTGTTGGTTATTGATGGCCAGTCAAATGTAAAACCACTAAAAGCATTGTCTCGGTCATAGTTGAGAATTGGTCGAACGCCAACAGGCGTTCCAATGAAAGCGGCGGCGTGAACTGTGTGATTTAGTTTTTCTAAGACACGCAGTGTGAAGATTCCACCCAAACTATGTCCTATCAGAATAGTGTCTTTATTGATGTACTGTTCGTAATTCTTTAGTACATCAAACCATTCAGAGATCTTGGCAGGAACTTCTGGCGGAGAAGGAAACTGTGGTACATGCACGGCGTGACCCATGGTTTGTAACTCCTGCTTTAGCCATGGAAACCAGTTTTCTTCAGGATATCCTTCCGTACCGTGAAAAATGAATATATTCCTCATCTTCTAGACATGTTATTTGGAAAAATGTAGTCGCCCAAGAAATATTTCAGCTAACGTCCGCGCGTTGGCGAAGTTGACTGGTTGTATAACGTGCCGAAGGTCACAACCAGTCAACTTGGGTGAGCCGCAGCGAACCGCTAACGCGCTGTTAGCCGTACGTAAATTTTTTAATATATTATTTTCCCAATAAGTATTTGTTGTGCCCATTCACGTGCCCTTTGTGCTCTTTGCCAAATGTCATCGGTAACACCGGGCATAACAATAGCGAGTGATTCTCTTGTTTCTGTAGCGATAATTATTTTTCTAGCAAGGAGACGATCTTCGTCGTCTATCGGTCCCTTTACGGTAGCAAGACCTGCAAGGTAAGCTGGAAGAAGGGTCTTATGTACCTGATCAAGCATTGTTTCGCGATCAGGTTGAGTTAACTTATCAGTCATGGGATTTTGAAAAAATTAAAAAATTTATGTTGGCTAACGTCCGCGCCTCAAACGAAGTTTTTTGACGTGCTAAAATGTTAGCACGAAGTGCTACAGCACGGCAAAAAATTTGGGAGAGCCCGCAGGCGAACCGGATAGGCGATGTTGTGGAAAGTGAGAAAAAAGTTGCTTATGCAGTTTCTATTACAAAGAGACGGTTTTTGGGATTCGAACTTTTTACTTCTGTAACAGTTACTAATAAGCCATAATTTGTTATTGCATGATTGATATCATGACTATTTAATGCGTGTGTTGGCATATCGAGGTAAACTCTATTTTCTGGATCATTACGTAATTCTTCAACGACATCCTGTGTTGTCTGTACTGTTATTGGAGTACGAAGAACTTCTGACATTTTTGTATATTAATTACTAAGGTTGTGAATGCTACACTTTTTTGTCATTTTCCACAACGTCCGCACCCAGACGAAGTTTTTTGCTGGTGTAAATGTAGCACGGAGTGCTGATACCAGCAAAAAATTTGGGTGAGCCGTAGCGAACCGCTTGGGTGCTGTTAGCGAATGTATTGCCAGTTTTTATTCTCTTGATTTGACCTTTGCCAATACTTTCTCGACTTCTTCGACTTTTT